>NZ_JBNJLY010000002.1:0-70485 GCF_050937075.1 Streptomyces sp. CA-181903 | reverse complement strand
GCCTCGTGGAATGGATCAATGCCACCGCACCCCACGCGCGGCGCGTCGCCTCGGTGTGCGTGGGCGCGCACCTGCTGGCCGCGGCCGGAGTGCTGGACGGCCGGAGGGCGACCACGCACTGGTCGACCGCCGCGCAACTCGCCGCGGACTACCCGCGGGTGGACGTCGACGCGGACCCGATCTTCGTCCGCTCCGGACGGGTGTGGACCGGGGCGGGCATCAGCGCCTGCCTCGACCTGGCCCTCGCCCTGGTCGCCGAGGACCACGGCGAGGACCTGGCGCTGGCCGTGGCCCGCCAACTGGTCGTCTACCTCAAACGCCCCGGCGGCCAGAGCCAGTTCAGCGTGCCGATCAGCCGCCCGGCGTCGTCCCGCAGGGACATCGACGAGCTGCGCCGGTACGTCGGCGAACACCTCGACGAGGACCTGTCGGCGGCCGCCTTGGCGGAGCGGATGTGTCTGAGCGAACGGCACTTCTCCCGGGTGTTCGCACAAGAGACCGGCGCCACTCCGGCCGGCTACGTCGAGGCCGCCCGGGTGGAGGCCGCCCGCCGCCTGCTGGAGACCACCGACCAGCCGTTGGAGCACGTCGCCCGGGCCTGCGGCCTGCGGTCGGTGGAGACGCTGCACCGGGCGTTCCGCAGGCAGATCGGCACCACCCCGGCCGCGTACCGCCGCCGCTTCCGCACCACCTGATCCCTCCCCCGGATCACCATCTGTTTCCACTTCCCCGACCGCACGCCTGGTGCGGCAGTTCGAGAGGAAATCTCCCCATGCATGCTTCGACGACCCTGCGTGACGTCATCGGCCTGGACGACCGGCTGCCGCACCTGAAGGACAGCACGCTGATCATGATCGACTTCCAGAACACCTACCGCACCGGCGTCATGGCCCTCGACGGCGCCGAGACCGCCCTTGCCGCCGGCGCCCGCCTGCTGAGCGCCGCCCGTTCCGCGGGCGCACCGGTGGTGCACGTGGTCAACGACGGAGGCGTCGGCACCGCGTACGACATCCGGTCCGACATCGGCGCGATCAGCGACGAGGTCGCTCCCCAGGAAGGGGAACCGGTGGTGGTCAAGCGATTCCCCGACGCCTTCCACGCCACCGGCCTGGAGACGACCCTGCGCGCCCTGAACGCCGGACCCGACCTGGTACTGGCCGGCTTCATGACCCACATGTGCGTCAGCCACACCGCCCAGGGCGCCTTCACCCGCGGCTACCGCCCCACCGTCGTCGCCGAGGCCACCGCGACCCGCGCCCTGACGGCCCCCGACGGCACGACGGTCCCGGCCGCCACACTCCACACCGCGGCCCTGACGGCCATCAGGGACCTGTTCGGCACCGTCGCCCTCCGGGTGGCGGACCTCACGCCCTGAGACACGGGCGGCCCGGCACCGCGGCGGCCACTCCCGGGAACGTACCGAACGAGACCGCCGTTCGCCGCACAGCGCCCGCACAACGGCCCTACAGCACCCCCTACAGCGCCCGCACAACGGCCGTACCCCGACCGGGCGAAGACCGTTCCACCGCGCGGGGAGGGACTCCGTCCCCTGGCATGACGAGCCGCCGGACCAGGCGCGACAGAGTCGTCCCCATGCCTGATCACGATCGCCTCGAACGCCGGGCCCGCCGGCGCCGCCTCCTCGCCCGTTTCGCCGTCGTCGCGTGCCTGCCGTACCTGACACTGAAGCTGCTCTGGGTCTTCGGGGTCGACGTCGGGGTGCGGGACCTCGGCAACCTGTCGCGGGGGCAGTGGATCGCGGCCAACGCGGTCACCTTCGGGATGGACGCCATCGCGGCGCTGATCGCCCACGTCCTGACCCGGCCCGGCGGGCGGCACGTGCGCGCCTGGCTGATCCTCTTCCCGATGTGGGTGGCGACGGGCATGCTCGTCTCGCTGATGATCGCCCTGCCGGTCGGCCAGGGCGTCATCGCGGCCACCGGCGCGGACAACCCGGCCACGTCCAACGACATGCTCAGCCCCTGGGTGTTCGGCGTCGTCTACGGCGGGCTCTGCGCCGAAGGGCTGGTCCTGCTCGCGGCGTTCACGCTGTACGCCGACGAGCGCTGGGGCGCCCTCCTGCGCACCCGCGTCCGGGACCTGACCGACCCGGCCGGCACCCAGGGCATGCAACGGGTGCTCACCGGGCTCGCCCTGGCTTTCCTCGTCTTCTCGGGAGCGTTCCGCCTGCTGTGGGGGCTGGGCTCGGACCTCGGCATGAACGCGGAGTGGATCACCCGCCGCAACGCCATCGGCCGCACCGGCGACCTGGTGCACGGCCTGGGCGCACTGGCCGGGGCGGCAGGCCTGCACGCGCTGGTGTTCCGCCGGTGGGGACGGGCACGGGCGGGCGTGCCGTTGACGATGGCCTGGACGGGGGTCGGCGTCGCCTTCGCGGGCGGCGGCTGGATGGACGTGGGACGCTCGCCGGCCACCTCCGCCCTGCTGGGCGTCGCCAACACCGCCGACCTCATCGCCGGCCTGCTCACCCTGTGCGTCGGCTGCTTCGCACTGACGGAACTCAAGGCGGCCCAAGACCGGATGACCCCCTCGCCCCTGCCTGCCACCCACCACCTCACCACCACCGGGCCCGCCCCGGTTCCGAACCCGAACCCATGAGCAACCGCCACCTGACGACGCCGCCCCTCCGGCGTACTACCCTGTCCCGCTCCACCCCGCTCCCGTGCCACCGACGCCCACCGATCCACCGCCGGACCGCGTTCGGCTCCACACCCGACCCGGGCGGGCGCCGGCCACCCGCCCGCCGGTGACGCCGGTCACCCGCCCCCGCCCCCTGGCGTACGGCCCTGGCTGCTTGCCCCGTTCCCCAGCCTCTGGGCTTCAGCCGGCGAGTGTCCCGACGATCCGGCGGGCGGCCCGCGCCGCGAAGCGCGGGCGGTGGCGTCGCCCACGCCGAGCACGCCGCGGCGGACGTCCCGGCGGCCGGCAACGGGGCTGTCCGCCGGCAGCCGCGCCGTCCGCCGGCAGCCGGGCCCGGGGCGGACCGCCCGTCAGCGGCCCAGCGCCTCCAGATGGCGCAGAACGGCCACGACCCGCCGGTCCACATCGTCGTTCGGCGGCAGGCCGAGCTTCGCGAAGATTCTCCGGATGTGCTTCTGCACGGCGTTGTCACTGATGCCGAGGCGGCGGGCGAGGGCCATGTTGCCCAGCCCCTCGGCCATGAGGGCCAGGACCTCGCGTTCGCGGGCGGTCAGGCCGGCGACGGCGTCCGCGGCCTGGCGGCGTGCGAGCAGCCGCGAGACCACCTCGGGGTCGATGGCGGTACCGCCGCCGGCCACGCGGCGCAGCGCGTCGACGAACTCCTCGACGCGGCCCACCCGTTCCTTCAGCAGATAACCGATCCCCGCCGCACCGGCCGTCAGCAGCTCGGTGGCGAACGACTGCTCGGCGTGCGCGGAGAGGATGAGCACCGCGGGCGGGTGCGCGAACCGCCGGACCCGGACGGCGGCCCGGATGCCCTCGTCGGTGTGCGTGGGCGGCATCCGGACGTCCACGACGGCGACGTCGGGCCGGTGGGAGGCCACCGCGGCCGACAGGTCGTCGGGGTGCGCCACCGCCGCCACGACGTCGCAGCCCTCGGCCGTCAGCAGCGCGGACAGCCCCTCCCGGATCAGCGTGTCGTCGTCGGCGATCACCACGCGCACGGCAGTTCCACCTCCACGACGGTCGGCCCGCCGGCCGGGCTGGTGAGCACCAGGGCCCCGTCCAGGGCCTCGACACGCTGCCGCACCCCCGCCAGGCCGGTTCCACCCGCCCGTCCCGTTCCCCCGGGCACCCGTTCCCGGGCGCCGCCGCGGCCGTCGTCCCGGACCAGGACGCGCAGGACGTCACCCGCGCGCCGGACCGTCACCTCCGCCCGGGCGGCCCCGCTGTGCCGGGCGACGTTGGCCAGCGCCTCGGCGACGACGTGGTACGCGGTCGCCGAAGCGGAGGCGGACGGCTGCCCGAGCGGACCCACGTCGACCCGGCAGGGCACCGCGCACTCGGCCGCCAGCCCGGTGATCGCGCCGTCCAGCCCCCGCTCCTCCAGTATGGAGGGGAAGATCCCGTGTCCCACCGCGCGCAGTTCGGCCAGCGCCTCCTCGACGGCCGTCTGGGCGCGGTCCAGTTGCCCATCCGCCCGGGCGGCGTCCTCGGGGCGGGCGCGCCGGGCGGTCCCTATCAGCAGGGCCGCGCCGACCAGCCGGTTCTGCACCGTGTCGTGCAACGCCCTTTCGATCCGGCGGAGTTCCGCGGCGTGCGCGCGCAGCGCGGCGGCCCTGCTCGCGGTGACCTCGGCGATCCGCCGCGTCAGGTCGACACGCGGATGGGGACCGAGCAGCCGGGCCGCCGCCCGCTCCTGCGCCCGGGCGAGGCGGGGCAGGAACAGGGCCGCCACGACGCACCAGCCCAGCCCTTCCGCGCCCACGGCCACCGCCACCGGCCAGCCCTCGGCCCGGAACCCGAGTCCGGACGTCGCCATGGACCGGGGCAGCAGCGACCAGTAGAGCGGGTAGGAGGTCTCCCGCACCGCCAGGACCGGCAGCAGCAGCCCGAGGAGGCCGGCCGGCAGCCCCGACGCGCCGTGCCGCAGAGCCCATCGAGCGTCCCGGCCCGTCGCGGGATCCGCCAGCACGGCGAGGAACCGGGCCACCGGGCCCAGCCCCGGCACGGGCGTCGCATAGGGGACGACGATCGTCCGCCCCCACCGGGCCAGCCGGAGGCGCTCGCGCCCGGCGGCGGCGCGCAGCGCGCGGGGCACGGTCGGCAGCAGCGGCACTCCCACGCCCACGGGACAGAGGGCGACGACGCTCACCGCCCAGGACAGGGCGGTGAGCGCGCCCAGCGCGGTCCCCAGGCCGCCGGCGAGCCGGCCGAGCGCGACCGCCGCCGCCACGGCCCCGTCACGTATCCCGTCGAACGACAACGGCCGCCCGAACCAAGCCGGTTGACTGATCACCCGTGCACTGTAGGTCCGGACGGGCCGCCGCCGACAGGGCCGGGAAGAGGCGGTGCCGGAGGGACGGCCGAGTCGTGCGGCGCCCGGCCGTCCTGGGTACCGCAGGCGGTACCCAGGACCCGGGTGGCCGCCGGAGCGCGCCGCGACGCTCCCGCGGCACAGACTGCCGGAACGGACGCTCCCCGGGCACGCGGAGAAGACCGTCGCGCGGTCGTCCGCGCCCACGACGAAGGGTTCAGGCATGTCCGACGAAGGGCCCAGCCACAGTCTGACGAAAGGCCCAGCCATGTCTCTCGACGGTGAACCGGGTCTCCGGTGGGTGTCACGAGCCCGGAGGATCCTGCGGACCACCGCCATCCTGGGCGCGGTGGTGCTCGCACTCGCGTCGGCCGGAGGGCTGCCCGCCGGCGCCGCCCTCGCCGGCAGCACCGGCGACCGCGCCCTCGCACCGGCCTGGCGGTACTGCGGTACCAAGGACGGGATGCCGGCCCAGTGCGCCGAACTCCCCGTACCCGTCGACCACACCCGTCCGGACGGCCCGCGCATCCGGCTGAGACTGGAGAAGATCCCCGCCGCCCGCCCGTCGACCCGGCGGGAGCCCCCGATCCTCCTCATCCCCGGCGGTCCCGGCGCGGGCATCGCGTACCTGCGGGAGATCGGGCCCCTGATGAACCTCCGGCGGTGGCGGGAGAAACACGACGTCGTGCTGTTCGACCCGCGTGGGGTCGGCGGCAGCGGCGCGATGCGCTGCGACCGGCCCGCGCCGGACCGGCCGGCGGTGATCACGTCGCAGGCGCGCCTCGACGCGGCGGCCGCCGCCAACCGCGCGTTCGCCGAGAGCTGCCTCCGCCGGACCGGCGAACCGGCAAGGCACCTGTCCGCCGACGACACCGCCCAGGACATCGAGGCCCTCCGCACCGCCATCGGGCAGCGGGACGGCCTCGTGGCCTACGCCGGGTCCTACGGCACCGTCTACGCCGCCGCCTACCTCGACCGTTACCGGCGGCGCCCGCCCCGGGCGCTGGTCCTCGACGGTCTGGTCGACCACTCGGTGGACCTCCCGGAGTTCGCCGCCCGCAACGCGGCCGGCGTCGAGAACGCCTTCGCACGCTTCACCCGCTGGTGCGCGGAGAACAGCGCCTGCGCCCTGCACGGCCGGGACGCCGGAGCCGTCTTCGACCGGCTGGCCGCCACCCCGTCCCTGCCCGCCTCCGGCACCGGCCGGCGGGTCACCGGCGACGACGTGAGAAGGGCGACGGTGCGCCACATGAGCGGCGGACGACTGGAGGAGTACGGCTGGCCCCGCCTCGCCCGCTCGCTGCGCGCCGCGGCCGGCGGCGACGCCTCGGGCTTCGCGCACCCGCCCGGCGGTGAGAAGGACGCGGGGGCGGAGGGGCTGACCAGGGCCGTACTGTGCTCGGACTTCCCCGTGCCGTCCCGGTACAGTGCCCTGACCGGCCACACCGACCGCCTGCGCCACACGGCACCCCGCTTCGGCGCCACGGTGTTCTGGGACGTCGCCGGGAACTGCGCCGGTCACCCGTCGCCGGTCCCCGATCCACCGCGGGTACCCCGCGTCTCCCCGCGCTCCGGAATCCTCCTCGCCAACAACCTCCACGACCCGGCCACTCCCTTGGCCAACGCCCTCGCCGTCCTCCGTCAACTCCCGGCCACCACGCGGGTGCTGCTGGCCGACGCCGATGGCCACGGTGCCGCGTACACCTCACCGTGCGCGAGTGAGGCGTTCTCGCGCTATCTGAACGACCCGACCGGGCAGCCGCCGTACGCCCTGTGCTCGGCGTCGGGGTGACGCGGGGCGGAGGGGCGACCGGGCCCGAAACCCGCCGGCCGGAGGTCGCCCTCCTGAACTACGCCTTCGACGCCGGGAGTTCGCCCTGCGCGCTGCGGTGGCGGCGCGCAGGGCGAGGCCCTTGTCGGAGAGGATCTTCACGCCGCCGATGACGTGTCCGAACGTGAACTTCGCCCACACCAGGCGGGAACGGAGTTCACCCACGGCCTGTCCTCGTGGATCACGAGGCCGGCCCCCGCAACGGGTCAACTCGCCCGCGGGCCGCCGCAATGTCGGATCGGTGAGCATCAACACCGCCGACCGTACGGGCACGGGCGCGTCCGTATGCAACGGCCCCCCGCCTCCGCCAGCCGGAACCGCCCCTCCGCGTCCTCCTCGAACAGCCCGCGCGTCGCGAACAGGCGCAACACCCGGTACAGGGCGGCGGCGTGCGTCTCGGTGACCTGGGCCGGCTCCGCAGGCGTACGCGGGCCCCCGACGAGATGATCGGCCACCCCGACGGCGGCGGTCACGCCGGCCACGCCACTACGACGCGATCACGCCTCACGCACCCACCACCAGGCCACCGGCCCCTCCCGAAGGGCCGGACCACGACACTCCGCGCGGGCCACGGGAGGCGGGAGACCTGCGCCGGGGGAGTGTCAGTGCCGACCAGTACGGTGGGTGGTGCCATCGAGATCACCTCACGAGGGGGGAGCCATGACGGCGGAATCGAACCTTCCGTCCCGGGAAATGGGGGGCGGTCAGGCGCCCGTCCGTACGCCCGCCGAGTACCCGGCCGCGATCCTCGCGAAGCAGCGGGTGCTCCAGGCCGAGGCCGACGAGGTCATCGGCGACCTGGAGTTGGGCCCGCTGCTGGCGGAGCGCGGGGAGCCCGTACGCGTGGGCAGTTCGGCGCTCGGGCTGATGGTGCGCCGGGACGTCGACATCACTGTGGTCTGCCCTGACCTGGCGGAGGGGACCAAGAAGGCCGTCGCGGACATCGGCGCCGTGCTGGCGGTGCACGACCGGGTCCGGCAGGTCCGCTTCCGCGACGACACCGGGCACTGGAACACCGACCCGATGTACCCGGACGGCCTCTACCTGGGGGTGGAGTACCGCTCGGAGGCCGGGCGGGAGTGGACACTCGACATCTGGTTCGTCGACGAGCCCGACCGCCAGCCCGACCTCGCGCACGTCCGCGCCCTGCCGCCCCGGCTGACCGACGCGCACCGCGTCCGCATCCTCCGGATCAAACAGGCGCTCGCCGCGCGGGCCGACGACAAGACGCCGGGTTACGACGTGTACCGCGCGGTGCTCGACCACGAAGTCACGACGCCGGAGGAGTTCGACGCCTGGCGCGCCGGCACGGGCGGATGAACGGCGGGAGAAGGCACACAGCCCGCGCCCCCTCCCGAGCGCTCACGCCCCGCCGCCGCGCCGGATCAGGCGGCGGGGGTGGCGGGGCGACGAGCGTGTAGTCCGGCCGAGGGAAGTAGTCCTCCATGCCGCCCTCCCGGTGCACGTCTCAGGCCGCGCAGTGCAGCGACCCGCCGTAGTCGAAGACGTCCCGGAACGGCACCGAGAGCATCTCGAAGCCAAGTTTGTCCAGCAGGTCCTGCAACGGTTTCTCCCGCTCCTCGCAGATGACCGTGCAAGGGGAGACGCTGAGCACGGTCATCGGCAGCCACGTGGAGGACTGGCAGTAGCGCGGCATCTCGTGGTTCGCGGACGTCGGCTGCGGCGCCTGAACCAGCTCCCACCCGTCGCTGAACTCCGAGCTGCGGCCGGCCACCACCAGTGGCGAGCAGGCGGTCGCGGCGGTGGCGAAACTCCACGGCTTCCTCGCCGACCAGGCGCGGATCACCGACCAGGAGGGACGCTTCGCGCGTGAGAGTGTCGAGGGGCTCGCCGAGGCCGGCGTCTTCGCGGCGATCGTCCCGGTGGACCTGGGCGGCCTCGGCGTCGAGCGGCTGCACGACCTGACGGTGATCACCGCTCGGGTCGCCCGGGTCGACGCCTCGGTGGCCATCGCCTACTCCGTGCACATCGCGCTCGCCTGATACTTCGCCCGCGTGGTGCGCTTCGGCGCCGACACCGAACCCGGTTATCTCCCGGGCCGTGAATGGCTGGAAGCCGTCGGCGAACGCCGGCTGCTGCTGTGCGATAGGCCGCCGCTTTCTTCAACCCCCGTACCGAGGGCCCGCCGTGCGTCTCACTCGGTCCGGATGGTGAAGATCCGGTCGAGTCCGACGACGCGCAGGATGCGCAGTGTGTTGGCGGGGACGGCGTTCAGGGTGATGTCGGCGCCGGCGGCGTGGGCGTGCTGGCGGGCTGCGAGGAGCGCGGTGATGCCGGTGGAGTCGCAGAATCGCAGTCCGGACAGGTCGAGGACCAGGCACTGTCCCGGCCGCAGGGCGAGGAGGTCCACCTGCCGGCGCAGGGCGGTGGCGTGTTCGTAGTCGAGTTCGCCGGCCACGTGAAGGACGGGGCCGGTGGGGGTGTCGTGTCGGGTGATGTTCAGCTGGCTCATGGTGAGTGTTCGGTGGGGGTGGAGGTGGGGACGCCGAGGGCGAGGAGGGCGGTGTCGTCGTCCAGGCCGTCGCCGAAGCTGTCCAGCAGGCCGGTCAGTGCGGTGATCGTTTCCTGGGGTGGGGCGGGGCGAGGCCGGCGGCGAAGGTGCGGAGGGCTTGTTCTCCGTAGAGGTTGTCGCGGCCGGGGCCGGTGCGTGCCTCGGTGAGGCCGTCGGTGTAGAGCAGGAGGGTCTCGCCGGGGGCAAGGGTGGTGTGGGTGGTGCTGGTGGGGGCGGTGGGCAGGATGCCGATGAGGAGTCCGCCGGGGTGGGCAGGTAGTCGGCGCGGCCGTCGGCGCGCAGGACGAGGGCCGGGGGGTGGCCGCCGGAGGCGAGGTGGACGGTGGCGGGTCCGCCGTCGGCGTCGGGTTCGACCACGCCGAAGATGGCGGTGCAGTAGCGGGGGTCGCCGCCGGCGGCGTACCGCTCGTGCAGGACGGCGTTGAGTGTGGTCAGCGCCGCCGCCGGATCGGGGTCGTGGAGTGCCGCGGCGCGCAGGGTGTAGCGGGTGAGGGAGGTCAGTGAGGCGGCCTGCGGTCCCTTGCCGCAGACGTCGCCGAGGAAGAACGCCCAGCGTTTGCCGTCGAGCGGGAACAGGTCGTAGAAATCGCCGCCGAGCCGGTCGGTGGAGGCGGTGTGGTAGTGGACGGCCGTCCGCAGCCCGGGTATGGCGGGCAGGGAGTCGGGCAGCAGCGAGCGCTGGAGTACGGCGAGGGTGTCGGCGAGCCGGATCCGGTCGGCCTCGGCCTCCCGCCGCGCCTGTTCGGCCTCCGCCCGTGCACGCTCTGCCTCCGCCCGTGCACGCTCTGCCTCGATGCGGGCGTGTTCCGCCTCGGCCCGGGCGTGTTCGGCGTCCTGGCGGCGGCGCAGCAGTTCTTCCTCGTATGCGCGCCGGTCGCGGGCGTCGAAGACGGTGGTGCGGATCAGCAGGGGCTCGCCGGTGGTGCCGAACTTGATGGCGGAGGAGATCAGCACCGGCAGCCGGCCGCCGTCGGCGGTCCTCATCTCCAGGGCGATGCCGCGTAGCTCGCCCTGCATGCGCAGCAGCGGTGCGAAGTGCGTCTCGTGGTAGAGCTTCCCGCCGACGGTGAGCAGGTCGGTGAAGCGTCGCCGCCCGACCACGTCCTGCCGTTGCAGGCCCAGCCAGTCCAGCAGGGTGGTGTTGGCTTTGGCGACGGTGCCGTCCATCAGCGTCGAGAGGTAGCCGCAGGGAGCGCACTCGTACAACTCCTCGGCGTTGTCCTCCAGCAGCGCGGTGAACGCCGCGTCCGTACTCGCCGGGTCGTCCCCGCGCGGGCCCTTCGGGCGTGTCACGGCAGTTCCGCCAGGAAGTCGAGGATCGCCTCCGTGGTGGCCTGCGGAGCGCTCAGCTGCGGGCAGTGCCCGGTGGCGTCCAGGGTCACCAGACGGGAGGCGGGGATCGCGGCGTGCACGAAGGCGCCGACCTCGCGCGGCGCGATGACGTCCTCGGAGCACTCCAGTACCAGCGTCGGCACGCTCACGCTCTTGAGGTCCTCGCGGCTGTCGGACAGGAACGTGGTGCGGGCGAAGACGCGGGCGATGTCGGGGTCGGTGGCGCAGAAGCTGTTGGTCAGTTCCTGCCCGAGTTCCGGCCGGTCGGGGTTGCCCATGATGACCGGGGCCATGGCGGAGGACCAGCCCAGGTAGTTCGATTCCAGCGAGGCCAGGAGCTCGTCGATGTCCTGCGCGGTGAACCCGCCGCGGTAGTCGCCGTCGTCGATGTAGCAGGGGGAGGGCCCCACCATCACCAGCGCCCCGATGCGCTCCGGAGCGGCGTGCGCCGCCAGCACCCCGACCATGGCGCTGACGGAGTGCCCGACGAACACCGCGCGCCGCAGCCGCAGCTCCTCGCACACCTCCACCACGTCGCGGGCGTATCCGTCCAGTGAGGAGTACCTCTCCTCGCTCCAGGCCGACAGATCCGAGCCGCCGGAGCCGACGTAGTCGAACAGCACGACGCGGTACCGCTGCGCGAGGACGGGCGCGGTCAGGCGCCACATGTTCTGATCGCAGCCGAACCCATGCGCGAGCACCACCACCGGCCCGTCGGCGGGCCCCATGGTCGTCACGTTGTTCCTGCGGCTGATGTACATACCACCCATCCTCACATCCGCCGCCGGACACCGGTAAGGCGCCCCAGGACGACGGCTGCGGCCACGGCCCACCGGCCCCCTCCGTCCAGGGGCGACCCGGCTCCTCAGAACCGCCCTCCAAGACCGGAAACCACGCAAGCAACACCACCAACTCCACCGCACACGCGCCTGGTTGGCCATTAGTCGATGCGAACGCGTCACCTTGCACGGCTGCCCGGTCGTCATCCCCCGACCCGGTGGCAGACTCGGACCGCTGCCCCCGGCAGAAGCCGGTGGGCGACCGATCCGGCGAAAGGAAGCCCTTGCCGTGAAGAACACGAAGAAGAGGGCCAGTGCACTCCTGGCGGTCTCCGCACTCGCGACGCTGACGCTCGCGGGTCAGGCGAGTGCGGCGCCGACCGCACACACCACGGCCGACGGCGCGAGAGACACATCCGCGGTGAGAATCAAAGCCACCCGGGTCCTGGAGGCACCCTCGGTGCTGGAGCGCGGCCAGTCCTGGACCTCGGACACGGCCACGCTGGTCATGCAGACGGACGGCAATCTCGTCGTCTACGACGAGTTCGGCCGGGCCCGTTGGAACACCGGTACCGTCAACCAGGGCTGGCACGCGGTCTTCCAGACCGACGGCAATTTCGTCGTCTACACCCGTTCCGGCAATCCGGTATGGGACTCGAAGACCGCCGGCCACCCTGGTTCCCGGCTCGCCGTCCAGGACGACGGCAACGTCGTGATCTACGACGGCAGCCAGGCCATCTGGAACACCCGCACCGCCCACTGATCATCCTGCCGAAAGCACCCGGGAAGAGAAAGAGGAGCAGACACCCGTCCAGGCCGCCCGAGGAGGCACGCCGCAGGGCGGGCGGCCTGTCCCCCGGCCGCGTAACCGCCTGGGGGAGAGGCGCGGGCGCGTGGACACCACTGCTGCTCTCCGCCGCCGCCGATTTCGGTCCGGTCGTGTACGGCGGCCCAGGGCTTGCCCGCGATGGGCTCGAGGGCTCGCGCAGGCAGACCGTGTCCGACACCATCGCCCGGGTTTTGGATGGAAGTGATACATCCGGGACAGCGCGAGCTGGTCAGTCGGTCCGGCCGAGATCCTTGCCGTAGCAGATCTCGACGTACGGACCCCTGCAGTACGCCGGGATCTCGTGGTAGCCGTGGCGGACGTACAGCGAGCGGGCCTCGACGAGGTCGAGGCGGGTGTTGAGGACCATCCGGGAGGCGCCGAGCAGGCGTGCCTCGCTCTCCAGCAGCTCCAGCAGGAGGCCGGCGCCCTTCTTGCCCCGGAAGGCGGGACGCAGGTAAACGCGGGTGAGTTCGGCGCGCTCGGAATCCAGCATCAGCAGCCCGCCGCAGGCGACAGCCTCGCCGTCGAAGCGACCCACGACGAACTGGCCGGTGGGCGACGTAAGCAGTTCGACGCCGTCGTTGGCCAGGCCTTGGTCGATCTCCTGAGAGGTCGCGGGGCGCTTCCAGTAGCGGCTGGCTACCTCGTCGTAGTAGTCACGGCGCAGGCTGGTCGCGGCGACTGTGTCGAAGGCTTCGGGGGCCAGTTGCCAGGTCATGAGAGTTCTATAGCCGAGGTGTGCCGCTTTCACCGATCGATTTTCGGCGCCTGGAATTCGTCAGACGATCACGACCGGGCCTTCTTTGTAGAGCACGCCGCCGGTGGCCGTTGCCGCGATGCCTTCTCCGGCGAGCGCATTGCCGGTGTCCGACGGGCCCGCGGTCTTCATCCGCACAGCAATTCCTGCCATGGTGGCGGCGTCGAGGAGGGCGGCGGCGGGCTGCTCGCCCTCGACGAGGCGGAACGGCGGCCACGCGGCGACCGTCGTCACCTCGGTCGGCGCTGAGCCGGGCAGCCCGGCGACAGCCTTGCGGACGAGGGTTCGGCGTCGTGGGCGTCGAAGCGGGGGCGGATGTCGACGTTGATGTCGACGCGGTCGAGGGTGAGGGAGAAGCCCTGTCCGCCGTGGAAGGCGGCCACCGACAACTTCGGGGCAGTGGGAACCCTGAGCCGCTATCCGCGCCGGGCGGGTCGGCGGTGTCTTGTCGTGTGGGTGGTTGTTCGGGTTGAAGGTGCTGGGTGCGGTCGGACTGGTCAGGGTTGCGGTCATCTGCCGGGTCCAGCGGTTTACCTGTCTGTCGATGGTGGTGGTGGTCTTGGAGGACGCGGTGGCCGCTGTGAGGGGGCGGATGTCCGCGTTGCCTGCAGGCGTGCGGTCTTGGCGGTGGTTATGCGGTTGGCAAAGGGGGCGGGGGTGGTGCTGCGTGAGGTTCGTGAGGTCTTCGGTCTGCCGGTCGTCGTCTTCTGCTCGGATGTGTCCCTCGCGCAGCCGTGCTACCGCGGCCGGCTCATCCTCCCGGATGTCTTCACCCGTCTCGTGTTGGGTCTGTTCGCGGTGAACGTCGCACCCGCCGGCTTCTACGCCCGGGGCACCGGCGCCTGCCACGCGCATTTCGACGCGCTCCCGGTGGACTTCACCGCGCGGGCTGTCACCGCGCTGGGTGACGATGCGCGAGAGGGCACCGGACCTATCACGTGGTCAAACGAGCGGACGGTCGGGAGGCTGTTCGCGGCGATGGAGCGGATCGCGCGTGTGTACCCCTTCGTCAGGGGCATGGGTCTCGCGGCGCCGCAGGTGGGCATCGGCTGGGCGGTGGCCGTCGTCCGGCCCGCCGACCCCGCCGCCGCGGCGATCGTCCTGCACAATCCGCGCGTCATCGCGCGCTCGCAGGAGATGGACGAGCAGTTCGAGGGGTGCCTGTCGTTCTTCGGCGTCCGCGGCCTGGTTCCCCGCCCCCTGACGATCACGGTGGTGACCACCGAACTGGACGGCGCCGAGGTGACCACGGTGTACGAGCGCGGGCTCGCCCGGCGCGTTCGCTCTTCCTGCTGCTGTACGTCTTCGCCGAGCCGGCAGGAGCCACTGGCCGGCTCCGCCGTCCCGGCGGACCGGTTCCGCGCGGCGATCCGGGCCGCGGCCTTCGACGACGACAGTGACATTCCCGACCTGTCGCCGGACCTGATCACCCGGTACGTGACCGACCTCCGGGCGCACCGTCTGATATGACACTCCGCCCGGCCGTCACGGGCCCCGCGCCGGCCCGATGCCGGTCCTGTGACGGGCGGGCGTCAGCCGGGGCCACCGCCCTCGCTGCGATACGGCGGTGCGCGGCCTGTCCTGGTGGCACGCGCTTGCCGGCCGGTTCGGCTGGGGGAGGCCTGGGAGGCCAGGTGCAGGCGTCGCGGCCGTGGGCGGCGTTCTTCTTGCGGTGGCATCGTTTCCGGGGCGCGCTTGGATATCGGATGCCGTGGTGTACCCGGTGCCGGCCATTGGCAGGGGCCGGTTCGTCGGATGTCGCACCCCGTACACCTCCTCCTCCACGATCTCGCCGCGTATCGAGCCCTTCCGCGTGGCCTGGCCGCCGGCATCCTTTGGTGGCGGGCTGGGTGGTGAGGATGGTCTGCTTGGCCGTGGCCGGCCTGCTGTGTCTCGATGGCCGTTTCAGGTGGTGCTGCCTCCGTGTCACCGCGACCGCAGAGCCTTTCCCCAAGAGGAGGGTGGGGACTTGTGGGGGGGAAAATCTGGGAGGAAGGCGGGGGGGGTTGGGATGTCAGCCTGTGAGGAGGCTGAGAACGGCCTGCCGGTGGACGGCGGTGCACCGTGGGGAGCTTCAGCGCACTCGCACAGATATGTGATGCATATTTTGCATTAACGCGGCGTAGGGTGGGGGGTATGGGTCTGGGTTTGGAGGAGTCGTTGCGGTTGACGGTGGCTGCGTTGATGCGGGCGACGGGTGATTCGCAGCGGGTGCTCGCCGTGGTGTTGGGCCTGACGCAGACGCAGATCTCGCGTCGGCAGTCCGGGGTCACCTCGTGGACGCTGCGTGATGTCGAGGTCCTGGCCGGGTACTACCAGATCGCCGTGCTGGATCTGTTGGCGGGCCCGGTCCGGGCATGCGAGACGCTGCCCGCCGCCCGGTGGCGCAACACCAACGCCGGGAAGGGAGCAGGCCGGTGAGTGATTTCGAGGCGGTCGACTCGCTGCTCGCTGTCGTCGGTCCGGAAGCCGGGCTCCCTTCTCCCCGGGTGCGCCAGGACTTGCGGGAGCGGGCTCGTTTGTCCAAGGCGCAGGTGGCCCGGGCTCTCGGGGTGAGTCCGTCCACGGTTGCCGCTTGGGAGGGCGGCCGCGACCCGGTCGGGGAGATCCGGACCAAGTACGCCTACCTCCTGGACGGACTGGCCGTCAAATTCGCCCCCGGCACGGGCTCCGGCTCCGCCCCCGGCTCGGGCTCCGGCGCCGTCCCGGTCATGCCGTCTGCCGCGGAGCAGGCCGTGGCCCGGACCCCTGCCGCGGCGGACATCCCTCCGTCGTCCCCGGCGCCCGGACAAGGCGGTGACGGTGATGAGGTGGAGGTCCTCGCCGTGTCCGAGCCGTGTGTGCTGTGTGGGCAGCCGGCCGGGACCCGGGTGGCAGGTTTCGCCCAGCACCTCCCCCCGGCCGACTGCCAGCCCACCACCGTTACGCCCGCCACCGCCCAGCCCATCACCGCCCAGCCCATCACTGCCACGCCCGCCACCGTCACGCCCGCCACGGTCACGCCCGGCAAGCCCACGCCCGCCCAGCCCGCCACCGCCATGCCCGCCACGGTCACGCCCGGCAAACTCACCACTGCCACGCCCGGCAAGAAGGTCCCCGTGTCGCCCGCCCAGCCCGTCACCGCGTCCGCCCGGATCAGGGCTGCTGCGGCCGTCGAGCCGGTGGCCCGCACCTCGTATACGGCGACGCGTCCCGCCGAGCGTGCCAAGGGCCCGGCCCGGCGCGCGTTTCAGGAGCCTTCCGGCCCCGGGGGCCTGATCGCCCGGTCGGTGCAGGCCGTGCTCGCCGAGTATCACGGTGACGTGGAGGCAGCCACGGCCGTACTGCTGAAGCGGGCGATCCCGGATGCGA
The DNA here is from genome assembly GCF_050937075.1 of Streptomyces sp. CA-181903. Lineage (NCBI taxonomy): Bacteria > Bacillati > Actinomycetota > Actinomycetes > Kitasatosporales > Streptomycetaceae > Streptomyces > Streptomyces sp. CA-181903. Next base: position 54,095 of record NZ_JBNJLY010000002.1, on the reverse strand, counting down.
TGCGGTTGCTGGACGAGACCCGCAAGGGTGCCCGCTACGACATCGTCGCCCACCCCTGGATCCCGGACATCCTCAAAAAGCAGTCATCCCGCGGTGCGGACCAGATCTGGGAGGCCCGCCCGAAGTGGACCCGCCACGAACTGCCGCCGGGGAAGCATGAGGTGACGGCGCTGGACATCAACGGCGCCTACCTCTCCGCCCTCAAAACCCACCTCCCCCTCGGCCGGCTCGAACACTCCGCCGGCCTCCCGCACGACCGCCGCCGCGCCGGCGTCCACCTGATCACCCCACCTGCCTGGGAGCACGAAGCGGTCCTGCCGAATCCGATCGGCCGGCGCGACGAGCCGGGCCCCCTGTGGGTCACCGAACCGACCCTGCGCCTGCTGCTGCGCCTGTCGGGTCCGAAACACCGGCTGTGCGCGCCGCCGGAGATCCACGAGTCCTACACCTCCGGCGCCACGGAGAACCTGCTGGAGAAGTTCCGCATCGCCCTGAAAGACGCCCGCGATGCGGCGATCGCCGAGGGCGACGAGGTGACGCTGGAGTATGTGAAGGCGATGTACTCCAAGTTCGTCTCGACGATGGGGGAGTCGCACTACAACCGGGAGCTCTACCGCCCGGACTGGATGCACATCATCCGCTCCCAGGCGTTCGCCAACCTCTGGCTGAAAGCGCTCAAGGCCCACGACGAGGGCCTGGCGGTCGTGCGCGCCATGGGCACCGACGAACTCCACGTCCTCGGCGACTGGCGGCGTGTCTTCCCCGAAGGCCGCGGCGTTACCGAGGTCAAGGTCAAGGACACCTACACCGCCGGCACTGAGCACACGGACACGCAAGGGGAGGGAGAGGAGTAGTGCCGCAGAAGAACCTCGACTTCGGGAAGTTCGGCGCCCGGGGCATCAAGGGCAGCGATGCCGTCGCCCGCAAGCTCGACGAGCTCGCCGGCGGCATCGCCACCCCGGTGACCGCCCGGCGCGGCTGGATGGCGCGCCTGCACTACCTGACAAGGTCGGCCAAGAGCCGTCAGGCCGCGCGGGAGGCCGGGCTGACGGTCACCGACCGCACCCTGAAGGCATGGCTGGAGGGCAAGAGAACACCGTCGAAGGCCAGCCTGGCCCGCATCGATGCCGCCTACCGGGCGGTGCGCCGGCTCAACGTCGCCCGGCACCTGCTCAGGCGTCTGAACCGGGAGGGGCGCGGGACGAGGGTGGAGATCCACCCCCTGAACCAGTCGCAGGTCCCGCGCCCGCTGCAGCGGGTGGTGGAGTACCGCACTCTGAACGTGCGCCGCTGGGACAAGATCGTCGGCTCCTGGGCGGCCGGCGACCACCAGGGCCTGGATGCGGCCTGGGACGACACGATCGTCGACCTGGGCTCGCAGTGGGGCCAGTACGAGTACGTCACCAACGTCGGGTTCGCCGCGTAGAAGACCCCCACAAAGGGCGCCCGGATCCACAGAGGTTCTGAGCCGAAGCACGGCAGATGTCACCCAGGACGCTTGCCGTCACCGGCGTCAGGGAGCACGAGCGGTGCGGCTGCTCGGCATCACCGAACAGACCGGCCCTCCCTCGCCGCGGCCCACCCGCACCGCACTGCCACGCACCGCACCGCCACGCACCGCCACGCACCGCAATGCACCGCCACGCCGCCCCCGTAGTGCCTGTTCAGCCCTGAATGGTGGCGAGCCAGTCGGTCAGTAGGCTGTTGACCTCGTCGGGGCGTTCCTGCTGGGTCCAGTGGCCGCAGCCGTCCAGGAGGTGGGAGGCGGACAGGGCAGGGAGGGTGGTGGGGTAGGCGTCGATGGCGTCGGCCATCCAGGTGGTGGAGGCGTCCAGTGCGCCGCCGATGAACAAGGCGGGCTGTTTGACCGGGGCTCCGCGGTGGGGCGCGAGGTCTTCCCAGTCGCGGTCCATGCAGCGGTAGCGGTTGAGGGCGCCGGTCAGGCCGGTGCGCTCGAACTCTCCGGCGTAGACGTCGAGGTCCTCCTCGTTCAGCCAGGCCGGGAGCGGGCCGGCGGGGAAACGGTCGCGCAGCCGGCCGCCCGGGGTGACGAAGTGCGGGTCGGGCTCGCTCTCGGCCGGCATGGTGTCGCCGGACAGGGCCGCGTAGAAGCCTGCGAGCCAGCCCCGGACGTCGGGCTCGATCTCCGCCTCGGCGCGGCCGGGCTTCTGGAAGTAGGAGACGTAGAACTCCTGCCCGGGGCCGCCGATTTGGCCGAAGACGTCGGTGGGCCGGGGGCCGCCGGGCGGCGTGTAGGGGACGCTCAGCAAGCCGACCGCGCGGAAGACTTCGGGGTGGAGCAGGGCGGAGACGGCGGCGATGGGGGAGCCCCAGTCGTGGCCGACGATCACCGCGCTGTCCTCGCCGAGGGCGCGCACGACGGCCACGTTGTCCTGCACCAGGTCGAGCATCCGGTAGGCGTCGGCCGCGGCGGGCTTGGAGGAGCGGCCGTAGCCGCGTACGTCGATCGCCACGGCCCGGTAGCCGGCCGCGGCGAGGGCGGGGAGCTGGCGGCGCCAGGAGTACCAGGACTCGGGGAAGCCGTGCACGAGCAGGACCAGCGGTCCGGTGCCCTGCTCTACCAGGTGCAGGCGCCCGGCAGGGGCCGCGACGGTGCGGTGGCGCAGTGCGGCGGTCGGCGTTGATCGCATGGGGACTTCTCCTCGGTTCGCGCTCGGCCGGCGGGTACTCGTCGATCATGCGGTGCGGCGGCCACTCGACGCGATCAGCCTTGCCATTCTGGCAAGCTTGCGGGAGAAGGCGGTGAAGCGGCGCGGTGGGAAGGAACGGCCAACGGTGGCAGGTGACGACGTGGCCCGGACGCCGGCGGCGATCGGGCCGCGGCTGCGGGCCGTGCGCGAGCGCCGTGACGTCACACTGGCCGAGGTCAGCCGCGCGACCGGTATCTCGCCCAGTACGCTGTCGCGGATCGAGACCGGCCGGCGCAAGCCCACCCTGGAGGTGGTGCTGCAACTGGCAAAGGAATACCGGCTCTCCCTGGACGAACTGGTCGGCAGCGCACCCGTCCCTGCGGCCGGGCCCCGCGGCACGACGCCGCACAGTCTCGGCCACGACAAGGCGGTGCTGCCGCTCACCCGCTACGTCGGCGGCCTGCACGCCCACAAGCACCTCCTGCCTGCCGTCGCGCAGCCGCCCGGGCGCCCCCGGCAGCTGTCCCACGAGGGCTACGAGTGGCTGTGCGTCCTGTACGGGCGGCTGTGGCTCGCCCTCGGCAGCCAGGACCTCGTCTTGACTGCCGGGGACGTCGTCGAGTTCGACACCCGCCTCCCCCACGGGGTCGCGAACGCCGGATCCGACGGCCCGGTGGAATACCTGGTCATGTTCGGGCCCCAGGGAGAACGTCCACGGCCGCGCACCCTGCCGACCGCCGCTCGCGCAACGGATGACAGCAAGACTGCGGAATGAGCAGGGGTGACAAGCCGCCTGCCCCGGCCGGTGACCACCACGCTGCTTCGTCCGGTTGCCTTCACCACGTCATCCGGCTCTGCCGGTGACAACGACCGAGCCTTCGGCTCAGCCCTGCCACCTGCCGACCGCCAGTCAAACCCGGCTCGGCCACTGACCTTGTGAAACCTGCGCGCTTACGGCCCCCCCGTCGCCGGGTCAGGGCCTGCCCTGCCCCGCGATGCGCAGCGCGATCGCGATATGGCTGTACCCGGGGACAGGCGACCCGCCGGCCTTCTCGTAGCGCACAGCGTCGGCGATCCCGAGCTTCTCGCCCGTCGAAAGGGTTCTGTTCGCCGTCCACAGAAGCATACGCAGGTGTTCGTTCCGGACGCCAAGGAGCGAGGCGGCAGAGTCCAGCGGCACGCCGGTGCGAACCCGCCAGTCCGCCACCGCGGCCCAAAAAGCGGTGACGGTGTCCCAGCAGATCGCGCTTCGAGGCCCGAGCAGCAGGCGGACCTCGTCGGCAGACCGAAGCGCCTCAAGGCCGTGGGTCACGAGGTTTTGCAGGTTCTCCAGGAACGTGACGACGAACTCGTACTCGGCCTCGTCTTCCAGCAGCTCCTCGACGACCGCCAGAACCTCAGCGGTCGCACCGTGACCCCGTCGGGCCACCCGAAAGGCGACGTACCGACAGACCTCCAGGTCGTCGGTGTCGTCAACCGATCCGGGCTTGATACCCACAATGTCGAGGAGCCGCCGCGACCGCCCGGCCGGCCGTCGGCGCCATGGGATGCGCATGACTTCTCTTTCCGCTCGCAACGATGACGATCAAGGTCGACCGCAATCGGCCAGCATGACACGGGCTTCCGAGCAGGCCGACCCCGGGGATCGACGCCAGCGCGATCTTCGGACGACCCAGCACCACCAGATCTGCGACAGAACCGAAACGGCTGACGGCCGACACTGGCCGCCCCTACCGCCGGCTCCTGCCGGCTGCGGCGGCTGACCAGCGCATGCCGAGGGCGTCGAGGTCGGTGCGGCGCTGCTCGGTGAGCTTGCCGGCCCGTCTACGGATGTTGTCCAGGACCATGCCGAGCTTCACCGCCAAAAGCTCCTCGGCACCGTCCTGCCGGCCCGCCTTCCGGTTCCAGGTGCTCGATGTGCTTGCGGGGCACGTTGAGGTGTCCTTCACGGGCACGGTACTGGCGTGCTGCCCGGAGGTTGAGCGCCCACCTGTCTTCCTGTGTGCGTTGTACGGGCCGTTCGTCTTCCCCGGCCGGGGTGAGACCGAGGACGTTCTCGAGAAGCCACTGCTGGACCGGCAGCAGGTCATCCCAGCCAAGGCGGCAGCCGGTCACCCAGCGTCCGAGGTCTTCGCCCTGCACGATCACCTCACCCGCCACTGTCGGAACCGCCCCGCCACCCTCGACACGAGCCTGAGCGAGGCGGAAACAGCGCTGCCACCCCAGATCCCACACCGGGCACCATCCGGGATCGATCTCCTCCAGTGCCTCGCGCCGCGCCCGGGTGGGTGCCGTGGCGCTGGATTCGACACAGAGGCCGGCCGCGCGCCGCTCGGCGATGGTGTCCGCGAGCCGAGCCGCGGTCCGCTGATTCTTCGCCCAGGTCCCCACCGGATACCCGCCCCAGACGGCGGTGGCCGGCGGCAGGAAATGCCCGTGCACCGCAGCCCACCCGCGGGCGGCGGCGAGCCCTTCCTCGAAAGCGACGTCCTGGTGCGACCAGACCATCCCGAGCCCGTCGAGCTCGGCGACACGGACCGAGGCCAGACGCCCGGCCTTGCGAAAGCGCCGCTGACCGGCCAGCCACGTCCCCAGCGGAAACCCCGCAGGCGACCACTCCGGCGGGGTGACCAAGTCATACGGCACCCGCAACTGCACGACGCCGCTCTCCTTCCCATACCGCACGCACGCTTCGATCCCGCGCCGCCAAAAGCTGTTCTCCGGCTCAAGCACCCGCAACTTCACAAACCGAGCCAGCTGCACCGGATCCCGCGGCACGGAGAACCTCAGCAGCTCCCGAGCGGGCACACCCGGCCCCAAAACACCCTCCTCCCGCTGCTCCTGACTCTCTTCACCGGTCCCGGCCATCTCCTCGGGCTCGTAACTGCCGCTGCGCACACGGGGGTCGGCGAGAGCTTCGATGGTGTCGGTGTCGTGAGCGCGGAGCGCTTCGAGGATCTTCGCCAGGGTGCTGTAGGCCGGAGAGGTCAGCATTTCGTCCGGCGTCTCACCAGGCGCGAAGAATACCGGAACGATCAGGGACGCGAACTTCCCTTCCCCAAGTCTCATCCGAAGTGCCCGGCCGACCATTTGCACGATATCGATCATCGACGCCCGCGCATCACAAAAAGCGACGGAATCACAATTCGCTGTATCGACCCCTTCGCCGAGCACCTTCACGGAACTCAGCACGCGCAGAGCGGCCGGCCGCAGCCCGTCTTCGGGTGTGAGTAGTCGAGGTACAGGAAATCCCGGTGAGAACGATCATGGTCGTTTAGCACACCCGCTGGGGCGCTCGCGGATGTTCGCGGAAAGGCCGCCGATCGGGCGTCGGTGCTGGTTACGGTCCGCCTCGTGCCGGTGGAGTTCTTAACTGATGAGCAGGCCGAGGCGTACGGGACGTTCCGTGAGATGCCCACGCGTCCAGAGCTGGAGCGGTTCTTCTTCCTCGACGATGACGACCACGACCTGATCGCGCTGCGGCGTACGGACGTGCACCGGCTGGGGGTGGCGGTACAGATCTGCACGGTGCGCTACGTCGGCCGGTTCCTGGGTGAGGACCCGCTCGCGGTGCCGTGGGAGGTCGTGGAGTTCCTGGCCGGCGAGCTGGGGATCGCGGACGCCTCGTGTGTGAAGCGGTACGCCGAGCGCCGGTCGACGGTCTATGAGCACGCGGACCAGATCCAGGAGCGGTTCAAGTACCGCGACTTCACCGATCGGAAGTAGGGGCGGGAGTTCCGCCGGTTCTTGTACGGGCGGGCGTGGACGCACGCGGAGGGGCCGGTGGCGCTGTTCCACCACGCGGTGATCTGGCTGCGGAAGATCCGGGTGCTGCTGCCGGGGGTCTCGGTGCTGGCGCGGCAGGTGTCGGAGGCCCGTACGGCGGCCGAGCGGCGGCTGTACCAGGCGGTGGCGCGGGCCGCCTACCGGGCTGACCCGTCGCTCGCGCCGGCCTTGGCGACCCAGTTGGTGGTGCCGGAGGGTAAACGGGTCTCGGAGCTGGAGCGGCTGCGGACGCCGCCGGTGACGTCGACGGGCACGGCGATGAAGCGGGCGATGGAGCGGGTGGAGGGGCTGGCCGCATTCGGGCTGGGGCGGGTGAACCTGGCCACGGTGCCGGTGAACCGGCTCTCGACGCTGGCGCGCTACGGGCAACTGAGCAAGGCGCAGACGATCGAGCGGGCACCGGAGCCGCGGCGCACCGCCTTGCTGACGGCGGTGGTGCGGCAACTGGAGGCCCACGCGGTCGACGACGCGCTGGACCTCTTCGCGGTGCTGATGGCGAACCGGCTGATCAGCCCCGCGCGGCGGGCCTCGGCCAAGGAGCGCCTGGCGATGCTGCCGCAGTTGGAGAAGGCCGCCCGCATCCTGGCGAAGGCGTCGAAGATCCTCACCCAGGAGCTGGACCTGGTGGGCGAGGCCGGCACCGACCTGGACGTGGCCGCGTGGTGGGCGGCGGTGGAGGAGGCCGTGCCGAAGGCGGCGGTGTCCTCGGCGGTGGTGATGGCCGAGGCCCTGGTGCCGGAGGACGACGGCAGCGCGGAGGCCGCGCTGCGCGAGAAGCCGGCCCTGCGCTACAACACCGTCCGCCCCTTCCTGGCCCTGCTGGGCGAGTCCAGCGCCCTCGGCGCCGCCCCGGCCGGCCGCCGGATCCTGAAGGCGGTGCGCCGGCTGCCGGCGCTCGCGCGGCGCCGCCCCAAGGAGCGGCCGGTGCTGCCGCGGGAGATCGACGTGGAGCTGGTGCCGCCGATGTGGCGGCGCGCGGTGTTCACCGGCGCCGAGCTGCCGCAGGGCGCGGTCGACCGGGACGCGTACGTGGTGTGCGTGTTGGAACTCCTGCACCGCGCCTTGAACCGGCGGGATGTGTTCGCGACGCCGTCGAACCGGTGGGCGGACCGCGCGCCCGCCTGCTGGACGGCCTGCGCTGGGAGACGATGAAACCCGACGTCCTGGCCGGCCTGTCGCTGACCGAGGACGTCGGCGAGCACCTGGCCCGCCTCACCCGCGGACTGGACGCGGCCTGGCGGCAGATGGCCGACCCCCTCGCCGAAGCCGGCGACGAAGCGAAGGTGGAGATCGCCGTCCCCGACGGCGGCGGCCGCGCCCGCCTGTCAGTCGACAAGCTCGGCGCCGTCGGCGAGCCGGAGTCGCTGACCTGGCTGAAGCAGACCACCGAGGCGATGCTCCCGCGCGTCGACCTGCCGGACCTGCTCTTCGAGGTCCACTCCTGGACCGGCTTCCTCGACGCCTTCACCCACGGCTCCGGCCGCACCGCCCGCATGGAGGGCCTGCTCGTCTCCCTCGTGGCGCTGCTGGTCGCCGAGAGCTGCAACATCGGCCGCACCCCGGTCATCGGCCCGGGCCAGGTCGCGCTGACGCGCTCGCGGCTGTCGCACGTGGACCAGAACTACCTGCGCGCCCACACCCTCTCCGCCGGAAACGCCGCGCTCATCGCCGCACAGAGCGGCATCGGGCTGGCCCAGATGGGGGGCGGCGGGCTGCTCGCCTCCGTCGACGGCCTGCGCTTCGTCGTCCCCGTCAAAAGCATCAACACCGGCCCCTCACCCAAATATTACGGGTACAAACGCGGCCTGACCTGGCTAAATGTGGTCAATGACCAGGTGGCGGGGGTCGGTGCGATGGTCGTGCGCGGCACCCCGCGCGACAGCCTGTTCACCCTCGACACCCTCCTCAACCTCGACGGCGGCGTCCGCCCGGAGATGATCACCACCGACCACGCCTCGTACTCGGACATGGCCTTCGGCCTGTACAAGATGCTCGGCTTCCGCTTCGCCCCGCGCTTCCGCGACCTGGCCGACCAGCGGTTCTGGCGCGCCGACCTCCCCGACGACGACGAAGGGGCGGCCCGCGGGTACGGGCCGCTGGAGGCCATCGCCCGCCACAAGATCAACCTGAAGCGGATCGTCACCCACTGGCCGGACATGCTCCGGGTCGCCGGTTCGCTGATCACGAACCAGGTCCGCGCCTACGATCTGCTGCGGATGCTCGGCCGCGAGGGCCATCCCACCCCGCTGGGGGCCGCGTTCGCCGAGTACGGGCGCATCGACAAGACCCTGCACCTGCTCGCTCTCGTCGACCCCGTCGACGACACCTACCGGCGGCTGATGAACCGCCAGCTCACCGTCCAGGAATCCCGCCACCGCCTGGCCCGCGCGATCTGCCACGGCGGCCGCGGCCAGATCCGCCAGGCCTACCGCGACGGCCAGGAAGACCCGCTCGCCGCCCTCGGCCTGGTCCTCAACGCCATCGTCCTGTGGAACACCCGCTACCTCGACGCCGCCCTCGCCCAGCTCCGCGCCCAGGGCCACGACATCACGGACGAGGACGCAGCCCGCCTCTCCCCGCTCAAGGACCGGCACATCAACTTCCTGGGCCGCTACCAGTTCAACATCACCACCAGCGGCCCCGGCCAGGGCCTGCGCCCCTTCCGGGACCCGGACGCCGTCGAGGACGAGGAGGACTGACATCGAGCTCCACCGGGCTTCCGTGGCCTTCCCTGAACCGTCACGTGGCGGAGTGCGGTGCGCGTACGCTGCGCGCCGGGCGGACACACCGGTCGAGCGCCGCCTCGGGACGGTCTCGCGCGCCGGCCTCCGCGGCCGTGCCCCGTCACTCCGGTGGCCGTCTGCGGTAGTCCCCGGGTCGGCGGCGTGGTGGCCTGAAGGCGTGGAGGAAGGCGTCGGCGCGTCCCGGACGGGCAGCCAGCCGCCGGAGCGCAGTGCGCCGACGATCCGCGCGTACGTCGACAGGAGTGGCCATGTCCTTGCCGGGGAGCCGTGTCCTTGCGGCGTGCGCGGTGGCCGCCGGGGGCTGCGTGCTGTCCTGGGCCGGCGCGGCGGCGGGGCTCACACCCGGCGTGCTGCCCGCTCCGCAGCTGAAGGTCGCCAAGGCGCAGGCGGACCTGTGCCCGACGGATGCCGTCACCAAGGCGCTGGGCGGTCAGAGGGTGACGCTCGGGGCCGAAAGCCCGGCGGTCCTGTCCCACGTCGACAGCCGGACCTGCGTGCGCCTGCCGATCACGCGGGGCGAGTTCGCGATGGACCTCAGCGCGGGATCGGTACCGGCCGACGGCGGCATCACCTTCACGGACTCCACGGGCCGAGGCGTGACGTTCACGGATGTCACATTCGACTTCGGCGGGCGGGTTGCCACCGGGACCGCGACCACCCAGGGCGCCGCGGCCGGCAGGGCGTCCCGCCGGCAGTCGGACGGTCTGTTCACCCTGGACTTCCGGCTGGACAAGACCGAGATCGACCTCACCAGGGGAACCGCGGAGGGCGCGGCGACCCTGGGCCTCGGGCAGGGCGCGGACGCCGGGCTGAAGGAAGCCTTCGGCAGCGACCCGCTGGCCGGCCAGGGCGCGGTGTTCGACGCCACTGCCGGCGGTGACGTGAGCCAGGCGGTGCTGGCGCTCACCCGCGCCCTGCTGCCGTGACCGGCACGGGCGTCCTCGCCCCGGCGGCGGCCGGAAGCACCCCCGCCGGCGGGGAACGGGCCGCGGTCGGCATCCGGGTGGAGATCCCGCCGCGATACTGTCCCCTGCCCTGCGCCGAGCACCCGGACGCCGGCCGCCTCAACGCCGCCGCGGCGGCCTGGATGAACGGCTACGGCCTGTGCCGGAACGGGGCCCAGCGGGCCCGCGTAACCGGCAACGACTGCGCGGGCTTCTACGGACGGATCATGCCGCGGGCGCCGTCCGGCCGGCTGCGGATCGCCGTCGACTGGTGCGTGCTGATGTTCGCCTTCGACGACCTGTACTGCGACGAGGGACCCGCCGGCATGGGCACCGGCGACTTCACCGCCCTCGCCACGCGCCTGCTGCGCGTCCTGGAAGAACCCGGGACACCGGCACCGGACGGATCCGGGGACGCCTTCCTCGCGGCGGCGGGCGACCTGGCGGCGCGCTGCCGAGCCCAGGGGACGCCGACACAGGTCCGCCGCATGGTGGCCGGACACCGCGCCTGGTTCCACGGCGTGGCGTGGGAGTTCGATCACCGCCTGCGAGACCGCACACCGCGGCTCGACGACTACGCACGCATGCGGCAGCACACCGCGGCCGGCGCGGCGACCTTCAGCTGGACGGAGATCGTCGACGGCGAGGAGCTCCCGGAGCGCGACATGGCGTCGCCGGCCGTCCGGGCCCTGCAGGAACTGGCCTTCACCACCGCGGCCTTCGACGACGACCTGTTCTCCTACGGCAAGGAGCGGTGGCTGGCCGCCCGGAACGGGCGCGGCGACGGGTGCCGGCTGAACCTGGTGGACATCCTGATCGAGGAGCGGTCCCTGTCCCTGACAGAGGCCCTGGCGGAGGCGGTGGCGCTGAACAACCGCCTCACCGCCCGGTTCCTGCATCTGCGCGACCGGGTGCTGCCCAGGGCGAGCGCACCGCTGCGCCGGCATCTGGGACATCTGTCGGCGCTGATCAGGGGCAACCTGGAGTGGGGACTCAAGGCGGCGCGCTACACCGACCCCGACGGCTGCCACCCCGGCGCCGTGGCCACCACCTGCTCCTTCACCGAGACGGCCCCGCCGGCGGGACCGCCGGGAATCCCGTCCGTGGCGTGGTGGTGGGACCGGCTGTAGGACGGCGGGAGGGCCCTTCGAACGGCAAGGACGCGCCGGGGCGGACGGCCTTCACCGTCCGCGAGGGGTGAGGCTCAGCCCGACGCGGCCGCGCGGCGGCAGCGCCACAGCCAGGCGCGGGCAGGGATCGCCGGACACGTGGACCTCGTAGCGGCTCAGCACGGTGGCCAGGACGAGCACCGACTCCATGACGAAGAACGCCCGCCCGACGCACTGATGGGCGCCATCCCCGAAGGGCAAGTAGGCCAGCGGGTGCCGCTCGCGCACGGCCCGCCGCTCGAAGCGCCCGGGATCGAAGCGCAGCGGATCGGGCCAGAACTCGGCCAGCCGGTGGGTGAGATAGGGGGAGAGGACCAGCGTGGTGCCGGCCGGGACGGGAACCCGGCCGACCACATCGTCCGCCCGGGCGACCCGGGGAACGGCCCAGGCCATCGAGTACAGCCGCATCACCTCGGCCAGCACCTGCCGCGTGAACACCAGCTGCCGTACGTGCTCGGGCCGCGGTGGGCCGCCGGCCAGTACCCGGTCCGCCTCCCGGCGCACCTCGGCCGCGACGGCCGGATGCCGGGCCAGCACCACCCAGGCCCAGGTGAGCGTGAGTGCGCTGGACTCCGAGCCGGCCACGAACAGCGCCACGATGTCGCGGCGGACGTGCTCGTCGTCGAGCGGCCGGCCGTCGGGCCCGCGGCCCCGCAGCAGACGGCTCATCAAATCCGCACCGTCACCACCCTGCCGGCGGGCCCGGCCGACGACCGGCACGAGCGTCCGGTCGATGGCGCGGGTCGCCCGCAGGAACGCCCGGTCGCCGGGCATCGGCACCCGGTGGGGGACGAACGGCATCGCCATGCGCCACAGCAGCGAGTCCAGGGCCGCGGCCACGTCCCGACCCAGCCGGTCGCACCGCTCGGCGCCGATCCGGGAACCGAAGAAGACGGGATCGACGACCCGGTGCACCAACCGCGTCATCTCCCCCACCGCGTCCGCCGACCGCCCCCGCGCCCGGCCGGCCAGCTCCTCCACGGCCCCGTCGACCGAGACGGCGACGACCTCTCCCGTCCGCCGCAGACATCCCCCCGACATCCCCTCACGGAGGACGTCCCGACTGGCCGCCCACCCCGGGCCCTCTCCCGCGATGCCCCGGCCGGTCAGCCGCCCCAGCGCGTCCCACATCGCGGCCCCACGGACGTAGTTCTCCGCACCGTCCCGCAACACGTGCCGCACGTGGTCGGGGTGGGTGACCAGCAACGGCCGGAACGGCCCAAGCCCCAGCCGCACCACCGCCCCCCGCGCCTGCCGGCCAACCTCCTCCACCAGCCCCAGCGGCCCCCCGTGCGCCAACTGCAGCAGAACGCGGTGCAGCGGAACGTCACGCATGCGGTCAGCGGTAGGTGAGGGCATCGGCATCCGCCTTTGGCTCCGGAAACACCGGTCGGGTATACGCCTGACAACCAGTCAAGCAATCACGGTACGTGCTGTACCGCGATAGATTCCGCCCGGCACAACCTGGCCATAACCGGAGAGCGCGCCGTCGGGCGGCTGCGCGGTGCCTTGCGGCACCTCCTCGGGGTGCCGTTAACGAGCGGCGAACCAGGTGACAAGTAGCCGAGCGTGATGCTTGGGCCTGCGCGTGCGGGGGCGGTCGCGAGGCCGAAGGCGTTCAAAAAACCAACGTTTAATGAAGATCACCGGACGGGCCGCCGGAAGGACCCCAGGGCCTTCAAAACTCCCTCAAAAACCTGGGTGGTTCAAGAACCTCGGAGCACCGTTTTCTGACAGGATTCCCGGCGCGACCACGCCCCTGGAGCCCGACGGTTTCGAACTGCTGGCCGCCGAGCCCGCCGTCCGCACCGAGATCCGCATCGGATACGCCCGCGTGTCCACCGGCGGACAGAAACTCGACCGGCAGCTCAACGCCCTCAAATCAGCCGGATGCCGGAAGATCTTCGCGGACAAGAAGTCCGGCAAGAACGACCTGCGCCCCGAACTCAAGGCGTGCCACGCCTTCCTCGACGCCGGGGACACCCTGGTCGGCCCTGTTCTCGTATAGCTACGGCCAGGTGGCGTGTAGCTCTGAGTAACCTTCTGGCAACGGTTTGAGTCTTCTGATCTTGAATCTGTCCCCTGCTCGCCACGATGTGATGATCCAACTGGCTGGCTCAAGGGAGTACGGGTGCGGCAGGAGTGGGAGCCGGAGGACCTGATCGAGGTCTGGACGCTGCTCGAAGACGACATGAAGAGGGTGCGGAACAAGTCCGGGGCGACCAGGCTCGGCTTCGCGCTGCTGCTGAAATTTTTCGAGGTGGAGGCCCGGTTCCCGGAGTCCGCCAAGGAGATGCCGACCGCCGCGGTGGAGTACGTGGCCCAGCAGGTGAAGGTCCCGGCACAGGCGTGGGCGTCCTACGACTGGCAGGGCGACCGGATCAAGCGGCACCGCAAGGAGATCCGGGAGGCGTACGGGTTCAGGGCGAATACCGAGGAGGACCAGGAGCGGTTGGCGCAGTGGCTGGCCGCGGAGCTGTGTCCGGTGGAGCTCTCGCGCGAGCGGCTGGCGGCGGCGGTGGTGGCCCGGTGCCGCAACGATCACATCGAGCCGCCGGCCCCGAAGCAGGTGGGGCGGCTGGTGGGCAGGGCGGTCAAGGACTTCGAGGCGCGGTTTTGCCGCAGCACGCTGGAGCGCCTGACGCACGCGACCCGTTCGCGGCTGGAGGATCTGGTCGCGGGCGGCGAGGAGACGGACGAGGGAGTCGACGGTGACGGGGCTGTGGCCGGTGGCGGGCGGTCGCACTTCGCCGAGCTGAAGACGGACCCCGGGGCGCCGGGGCTGGAGAGTCTGCTGGCGGAGGTGAACAAGCTCCAGCGGGTGCGGAAGCTTCAGCTGCCGGCGGACCTGTTCGCGGATGTGTCGGAGAAGCTGGTGGACGCCTGGCGGGCGCGGGCGTCGAAGGAGTACCCGGCGAACCTGGAGCGGATGAAGCCGCCGCGGCGTCTGACGCTGCTGGCCGCGCTGTGCCATGTGCGGCAGACGGAGATCACCGACTCGCTGGTGGACCTGTTCATCCAGCTGGTGCTGAAGATCAATACGCGGGCGGAGCGGAGGGTCGAGAAGGAGCTGGGGGCGGAGCTGAAGAAGGTCCGCGGCAAGGAGGCGATGCTGCTGCGGGTCGCGGAGGCGGCGCTGTCGGAGCCGGCCGGGACGGTGCGGCGGGTGATCTTCCCGGTGGTCGGCGGGGAGAAGACGCTCAAGGCCCTCGCCGCGGAGGCCGCGGCGAACGAGGCCCGTTACAAGGCCCGGGTCCGCACGGTGCTGCGCTCGTCGTACTCGGCGCACTGGCGGCGGATGCTCTCGCCGCTGCTGAAGGCGCTGGAGCTGAAGTGCAACAACACCGCCTACCGTCCGGTGATGGACGCGATCGACCTGCTCAAGCGGTATCTGGAGCAGCCGCTGAAGGAGGGGGCGTTCTTCGATGAGGCGGAGACGGTGCCGCTGGAGGGGGTGGTGCCCGATCAGTGGCGGGCGGCGGTGGTGGACGACAAGGGCCGCGTCGAGCGCATCCCGTACGAGCTGTGCGTGCTGGTGTCGCTGCGGGACGCGCTGCGGCGGCGGGAGATCTGGGTGGTGGGGGCGAACCGGTGGCGCAACCCGGAGGATGACCTGCCGGCGGACTTCGAGGACAACCGGGACGTGCACTACGCCGCGATCCGCCAGCCGCAGGACGCCGGGGAGTTCATCGACGCCCTGCAGGGCAAGCTCCGGACCTCGCTGGACCGCTTCGAGCGGGCCCTGGCGGAGGGCACCACGGGCGGGGTGGCGATCGTGAAGAAGCGCGGCGAGCCGTGGATCCGCGTCTCCCCCGGGAGAAGCAGGAGGAGCCGGAGTCGCTGGTGGCGATCAAGGGGGAGATCGAGCGGCGGTGGGGCACCATCGACCTGCTGGACATCTTGAAGTACGCGGAGTTCGACACGGACTTCATCGCCGAGTTCACCTCGGTCGCCACCAGAGAGAACCTGTCCAAGGACGTACTGCGGCGCCGCCTGCTGCTCGTTCTGTTCGGTCTGGGTACGAACATGGGGATCAAGCGGGTCGCGGTGACCGGCAAGCACGGCGAGAGCGAGGCGACCCTGCGGCGGGTGCGGCACCTGTTCGTCAACCGGGCCAACATGCGCGCGGCCCTGCGGAAGCTGGTGAACGCCACCTTCGCCGCCCGGGACGAGATGTGGTGGGGCACCGGCACGGCGTGCGCCTCCGACAGCCGCAAGTTCGGCTCCTGGTCCTCGAACCTGATGACCGAGTGGCACCAGCGTTACCGGGGCCCCGGCGTGATGATTTATTGGCATGTGGAACGAAAGTCCGTTTGTATCTACAGCCAGCTGAAGTCCTGTTCGGCCTCCGAGGTCGCCTCGATGATCGAGGGCGTGCTGCGGCACTGCACCGAGATGGTCGTCGACCGGCAGTACACCGACACGCACGGCGCCTCGATCGTCGGGTTCGCCTTCGCGCACATGCTGGACTTCAAGCTGATGCCGAGACTGAAGAACATCGGCTCGGCGAAGCTGTACCGCCCGGCCGCCGGGGAGGACGACAACTGGCCGCACCTGGCACCGGTGCTGTCCACCAAGACGATCAACTGGGACCTGATCCGCCAGCAGTACGACCAGATCGTGAAGTACACCACCGCCCTGCGTCTGGGCACCGCGGAGGCCGAGCAGGTCCTGCGCCGCTTCACCCGCGGCGGCCCCAAGCACCCCACCTACCAGGCGATCGAGGAGCTGGGGCGCGCGGTACGTACGGCGTTCATCTGCGACTATCTCGCGGATGTCGAGATGCGCCAGGAGATCCACGAGGGGCTGCAGGTGGTGGAGAACTGGAACTCCGCGAACAAGGACCTCTTCTACGGCAAGGACGGCGACCTGGCCGGTGCGGACAAGGAGAGCCAGGAGGTGTCCATGCTCGCCCTGCACCTGCTCCAGTCCGCGTTGGTGCACGTCAACACGCTGCTGATGCAGCAGGTCCTCGCCGATCCGAAATGGGCGGACCAACTCACCGAGGCGGACCGGCGGGCCTTGTCTCCGCTGTTCTGGACGCACGTGAATCCGTACGGCCGCTTCGAGCTGGACATGAACCGCCGCCTGGACCTGGACCTGACCGCCACGGCGGTGACGGTGCCCGGCCCCCGCAGTGGGCAGGACGAGCCGGCCGCGGCACCGGCCTGACGGATGGACACCGGGGCCGGCTGCCGCATGACCGGGCGCCCGGGCCGGGGAGGCTAATCGCCTTCCGGCCCGGGCGCCTGCGGGTCTACCGGGACAGGTGCAGGTCCCAGCCGCCTGTGGTGCGGGTGAGGGCGGGGGTGTAGGTCTCGGGCGCCGGGCGTCCGGCGTTCTCCCAGGCGGCCAGCCAGCTGTGCAGGACCGAAAGGGAGGGGGAGTCGGACCGGTCGGCGAGGATGGTGCCGTCCTGCTGGATGACGGCGGCCGTCGTCTCGGTGGAGTGGCCGATGGCCCACAGATCCGGGCGGAGCCCGGCCATGGTCAGGTGCCCGTCGCCGAGACAGGCGGCGAAGGTCCGCCAGGACGGCCAGTCCACATCTGCCTGGCCGTACGGCTCGGTGTGCGCGTTCCTGGTCAGGCGGTCGAGGACGGTGCGGGCGCCGGTGTGCAGGTGGTCGTCGCTCTCGCGCCAGGCGAGGGAGACCCAGGACGGGGCGGGGAGGCGGTTTTCCCAGTCGACCCACCGGCCGGGCAGGTCCAGGTTGTCCTTGGGTGAGGCGGTCGCCTCGATGTAGCCGCCGGTGAACACGGCCTCCACCACCGGCGCCCCGTCGCGCACGCGGATCTTGGCGACCACGGTCATGTTGGGCACGGGCGCGATCGGCAGCGGCGCGACGATCAGACCGCCGTCGACGACCTGGTCCACCCACGCCTGGGGCAGGCGGGGCGGGGTGCACCAGGCCACCATCCGGTCGTACGGGGCTCGCTCGGCGAAGCCGGCCGTGCCGTCGGCGCTGTGGCAGTGCACGTTGGTGACGCCTCGTTCGTGGTGGATGAGCTGGGCCCAGCGCACCAGGTAGGCGTCGATGTCCAGGCTGGTCACCGTGCCGGTGGGGCCGACGAGCTGGGCGAGCAGGGCGCCGGAGTAGCCGGAGCCGGTGCCGTGCTCGGCGACGTTCATACCCGCCCGGACGTCGAGGGTGGTCAGCTCGCGGTGGATGACCACGGGGTTGGAGCGGTGCGGGGTGGGGCCGCGGCCGTCGTGGTGGGTGTAGTGGCGTTCGGGAACGGTCTCGGCGGCCTGGGCGACGGCGGTGGTCACTGCTCACTCCTTCGAGGGGTGCGGGGCACTCGCATTCGGTCAACTGCTCCGGGCGGGTGAAGGACACGCCCGGCGGGACGGGGTCAGATCGTCAGGGCGGTGTGGTGGTGCCAGCCGGCGGCCGTGTACTCGCCGACGGGGCCGTGGCCGGGCAGGTCGGCCCAGGCGTGGTACTCCACCGGGGGCGGGGCGAAGCGGGCCCCCAGGTGCCATTCCAGGCGTCGGCCGAGGAGGGCTGCGGCGAGGACGGCGCCCAGTGAGGTCTCCATGCAGGCCGCGCGGCCCGGCCAGCGCCGGGCGGTGTGCCGTACGGCTTCCACCAGGGCTTCGGCCCGCGCCGCGTCGAGCGGCCGGCGGCCGAAGCGACGGGCCAGGCGGGCGGCGCGGGTGGTGTGGCGGAACGGCAGGTGCAGCAGTACGAGGGCGAGCGCGAGGCCCGCGGTGGCGGCCAGGCGCTCGGCCAGGGTGCCGGTGCGGGTGGTGGAGTACGCCTCCATGCTGGTCACCGCCACCACCCCCGTCGATGGCGGCGCACAGCGGCCGGGGTGTCGCCGGTGGCCACCAGGCCCTGGGCGGCGAGCGCGTCGGCGACCGCCCGCACGTCGGCGGCGGCCTGTTCGGCGGGGATGCCGTAGTGCACGGCGAACAGGGCCTGCGCCTGCTCGGTGGTGGCGGAGGCGAGCAGAAGCATCACCGCGGCGGACGCGGACGGGGTGAGCTGGGTCCACCGGCCGGTGCGCTCGTCGAGGATCGCGCCGCCTTCGTCGGTGAGGACCGGGTGGGCGCTCTCACACAGCCGCCACACGGCCGTTCACCTCCTCCCACCACCGCACGGGTGCCTGGGCGAGCTGGCGCAGCCACACCTCGGCGGCCACCACCAGGTGCAGGGCGCCCTGGGCCGTGGGCTGCCCGGCGGCGGCCCGCTCCAGCGCCGCGTGGACCGGCTCCTCGGTGACCAGCCCGAGGGCGGCCAGGCGCGACGGCGCGCCGAGCAGGTCCCGCAGGACAGGAGCGTGTCCGCGCAGGCCGGCGTAGGCGAGGGCGTTGAAGCCGCCCTTGGTGGTGCGGGCGAGCACGAAGGGCGGCAGCACGCCGCTGCCGGTGAACGCCGCCTCCAGCAGCGGCTTGTACCGTCCCGGTGCCCCGCGCTGGTCGGCGGGGACGGCGAGGCAGGCCCGGATCACCTCGTTGTCCAGGAACGGGGCGGCCAGCTCGATGCCGTGGTCGGCCAGCGCCAGCTCCCGCCACCCGGCGGTGTTCGTGCCGACGCGCACCAGGTCCTGCCGGTCCGACCAGTCCGCCAGCCGCCCCGGCGCGTCGGTGAGTTCGCCGGCGGCCGTCTCCAGGGCCTCGGCGAGGTGGTGGCGGACATCGGCGGTCATCCAGTCCGCCGAGGCCAGCAGCGGCGTCCAGGCGACGGGCCGCTGGGCCTGCGGTACCCAGTCGCGGGCCGGGCGCCGGAGTTCGGCGGCCGTCTGCCGCCACGCCGTGGCCAGGTCCGTGCGGGAGGCGGGCTTGGCGCGGGCGAGCACGGCGAAGGCGGAGGAGTGCCGCAGCCGGGCGTGGACCAGCGCATGCTGCCAGGCCCGGCGCCGCTGTCCCTCGCGCAGGAGGTCGGCGAGGTAGGAGGAGGGTGCGGAGAGCACCGCGTCGCCGGCCGCGCCGGTGAAGTGCACCCCCGGCTCGGTCGTCCGCTCGGCGACCGCGGCGAGCACGGTCCGTTTGATGGAGGCGGTGACCGCGTACGGGTTCGGCGCGTCGGTTACCGGCAGGCGGCCCAGGTCGTCGAGCCCGGCGTAGTACACGGTGTCCTCGGCGCCGGGAACCGTCAGGTGATCCAGGCCCGGCACGGTGGCCGCGGTGCGGACCGCGTACGCCAGGTCGTCGTCACGCAGGCGTGCGTCGGCGAACGTCACCGCGGCCACCTCGGTGTGCTGGGCGGCCAGGCAGGCGAGCGTGGTGGAGTCCAGCCCGGCGAAATCCGCGCTGACGGGCCGGTCGTCGAGCCGGGCGGCCACGGCCTCGGCGAGCGCGGCCCGCACCACCGGCGCCTGCTGCCGCAGCCCGGCCGGCGGATAGGCGGCTGGCTCGTACCGCTCGACCCGGACGCCGTCGGGGCCGATCAGCAGCAGGTGGCCGGGTGGCACCCGCCGCACCGTGCGGAACAGGCTGTGCTCGGCGAGGACATCGCTTTGTCCGAAGGCCAGGCGGGCGGCGAGCGCGGTGACGTCCACCGGTGCCCCGTCCAGCGCGGCCAGCGCGGACGCCGCACTCGCCCACCAGGTCCCGGCCGCGTCCGCGCGCCAGTAGATGGGGTGCTGCCCGGCGAGGTCGCCGATCACCGCCAGGTCCGGGCCGCTGCGGGCGAGCGTGAGGTAGGAGCCGGGCCAGCGGGTCAGCGCCCGCCACCCCTTCGCCCGCACCACCGGCAGCGCATCGTGCAGCCGGCGCTCATCCGCGCCGCACTCGCCGATCACCGCCAGGGCCGCCGGGCCGCCGCCGACGCAGCGGACCCGTCCCGCCGGCCAGTCGCACGTCCACGTCGTATCCAGGCCGGGTACCGCCCGGCCCCCGGCGGGCCGCCGGTCGTGCCCGGTGCCGCCGTACCATCCCGCGCTCCACCTCATCGGTGCCTTCTCCCTCATCCCTTGCGCACGGTTGGTGCTGGTCAAAGGCGAAGGCGCCGGGCCGCCCGCTTCGTGCCCCAGCACGAGAAGCAGGCCCGGCGCCTTCTGTTCACCGGGGCCGGCCGCGGCGCTTCATGACGGCCGGGCCCGGCAGATCACGGGTTACGCGTTCTTGTACTCGGTGTCGTCGGCGGTGTCGAAGGTGTTGGTGCCGAGCGTCACCTCGACGGCCTTGCCCGCCTCCAGCACGACGGGCTCCTCGTAGACGGGGGCGGTGGTCTGCATGGTCTGCTCCATGGCCTTCTCCTTCTTCATTCGGCCGCCCGGCCGGCGGGGAGTTGATGCCGCCGGGCTTGTGACCAACAGTCAACGCCGGTACACGCATCGGCAGTAGAGTCCGAGGCGGGCCAAGCGGTATATCGGGTATACGAGGGCAGGACCGATGACCTCACGCACACCGAACCACCAGCTCAAGGCACTGATCGACGAGTCCGGGCTGCCACCCACGCACCGACCAACCGTCAAACGCCACCCATCACCCACACCACACTGGACACCCCGTCCAAGAAACCCTCCCGCGCTACTGGTTCTGACACTCTCAGACCCTCCCGGCACCCACCGAAGAGCCAGCAGCCGAGGGCACCCGACCACCGCACCACGCCCCCGGCGGCTCCCCGACCCACCCAGCAGACCACCCCACCACCCACCCACAACAGCCCCCTGACCAGCCAAACACCCCAACCGACACCCGAGCGGCCCACGACACCGCCCAGCCGCACACTTCCGCAACAGACCCTCAACACCACCCACCCCCAACCTGACACACCATCAGAACCCAAAACCCCCCACCAACCCCCACCGAACCAACCCCCACCCCAAATGCAAAAAACCGAATACCAAAACCCGGCCCCACAACAAGACCGGAAATTCCAAAAACGCATACCCCACGCTGAAGAGGCCCACCCTAAAACAGAGCGGACCCCTTCAGCGTCAGATTGCGTCCACGTAAGCCTGGTAATGACCGGGAAGGTAAGAGAGCTCCTCCCAGCCACGAGCGGATCGGCGGGATCTTGCCGAGGGTTCCTTTCGTACGAGGAAACCGGTTTGGATGAGCCGGTCCTCTGCGGCGTCTGGATCGAACTTTTCCCATTGATGGAGATCAACGATTCGACAAACCCGCCCTGTCTCCAGGTCTCGAACCACGATTACCCAATGCCATCTTCTGCGGATCGAGTGAAATACGCCTGTGCGGTGGGCTCCATTGCTATTTCCCGTAGAAACTGCCCACGAGAACACCGATCAGCACCACGAACATTAGGAACTTGATTCTCGGCATGATTCCTCCTTTGTGTCATGGGTTGTGCCGCGCGGTGGGCCGGCTGCCGGGGGCGGCTCGGCGGTGGTCGCGCGGCCTCGGGCGGGTGGCCGGGCCGGCGCGGCCTCGGCCAGGGCGGTCTCCCGGCCGCGGCCAGCCGCTCGGCATAGGGCGTCGTCGGCCGTAACGGCGCGCGCCGTCCGGTCGGTGGTCGGGCGGAGGGTGGTGTCGGTGTTCACCGGCTCCTGGAGCTGGCGGGCGCGGATCGCGCGGTGTCTGCGGCGGCGGTTGGGTGGAGCGGCGGAACGGTCGGCATGTCACTCTCCGTGGATGTGGGGGTGTTGCAACAGGCAACAGGCAACACCCCCTGGGAGGGGGGTCGGCATCCCGGGGGTCGTCGACCGGCCCTTTCGGGTGTTGCCACGTGCAACAGGCAACACCCGGGGTGACTCTTTGTGATCAGGCGGGCTTGTAGTTCTGGGTGGTGACGTAGACGACGACCGCCGGATCCGCGCTCTACGCGGACGACGTGCCCGTACGGCCGCCCAGCGCGGGAGCCACCGGTGGAGGGTGCTTCGGTCGCGTCCGTGGCCCGGTTCCGCCTTCAGCGCGCGTTCCAGGGCGCTGACGCCGAGGCCGTCCGTGCCGGCCGCGTCGATGAGCTCCCAGGGCGCGCCGCTGTGGGGGTCGGTGATGGCCATGGCGGTGGCCGGTACGGGGGCCAGGGTCGGCCGTTGGGTCGGCTCGGCCGGGGTCGGGGTCGGTTCCGTGGCGGTGGCGTCGTCCAGCACCTTTTGGAACTCCACTCCGACGGACGGCGCTTCCGGGGCGGTAGGGGTGTGGGGGCTTTGCTCGGGGATGGCGGCGGTGGAGGGCGGTGGTACGGGCTTTTTCTCCGGGTGGGGAAAAGGGCGTCCAGGTCCAGGCCGGGAATTCCGTTGTTTTCGCTGGGGGTGGGTGTTGGGGTGGGGGCTGGTGTCGTGGTGTCCAGGATTTTTTTTGCTGCGGCGGACAACACGTTTGTGTCGGTGTAGAGGAGTGGGAGGGTGCGTGCCCACCGCTCGCGGTAGAACTGGACGCTGGGGATTTTTAGGCTTACCTCATCGAGTCGCGGGCGGAACAGTGCGACTTCTTGGGAGATTCCGGAGATCCGCTTTGGCTTCAGCCGGTATGCCTTGAAAGGCCGTGCCTTTTCCGTTCCCAGCTCGATAAATCCGCTTCCCTTGTACGGGGCGTCTTCCTTCTTGAGTCCTCGGAAATCGGAGAAAATGTGCTGGTACTCGGATTCGTCGCTGACGCGCATGGCGATTCGCAGGCGGGTCATTTCTTTCATGGCGGGTGAGGCCATTTCCCGGGTTGCGCGGAGCGCACAGTTGACGGCCCGGACGCCGGAGGCTCGGCCGGTGTTGATGACGGTGTCCAGTCCCTTTTGGACGCTGAGCGGGAGCTGGGCTACCTCGTCGGCGACGATGATGATTTCGGGGACGGAGTCGTCCACCGGGATTTTGTCGTCGTCGGCGTCGAACATGCGGTCCTGGTATTCGCGCTTGCGGACCGCGATGATTTCCTCGGCGACCTGGAGCATCACCAGCGCTTCGTCCACGGTGCTGGCCGCCCAGTCGACCACCGGGGCGATGGCCGAGCCGTCGCGGGCCCAGGAGCGCAGCCAGGGGAGTGTGACGCCGGCTCCGGTGACGTCGATGTGCCACAGCAGCACGTCCGAGCACTGCGCCAACTCGGCGTTGATCACGTTCAGGAGGTTGGTCTTGCCGCCCTCGGGTTGGCCGATGACCAGGCCGCAGTGGAACCGCAGCAGGTCCGTTGTCGCTTTCGAGCTGTCCTTGAACTTGCCGAAGGTCAGTCCGGCGTTGATGGACTTTCGGCGGAGCTTGCGGGGGTAGGGGATGACGGCGGCGAGTGCGTTTCGGGTGGAGACACGGATGATCGCGGTGCCGTAGTCGCGACCGGTGGTGATCTCCAGCCCGCACCCCATCGGAGGCGCAGGTCGGCGCGTAGCGCTTCGTCGTGGACCTGGATGTGCCCGACCGTCTTGCCCGCGGGCAAGACGACTTCCAGGGTGTAGCCGGCCGGTTCCCGGGAGGGGGCTTCTCCTTCCTCCAGGTCCTCCTCCAGGAGGTCGTCGACGTCGTCGTCGGTCTCCCACTCCTGCACCCCGATGACCTGGCAGCCGGCCACCCCGCAGATGCGCTCCAGCCGGGCCTCCCAGTCGTCGCGGGCGGCCTCCCGGCGGGCCTGGGCCTCCAGTTCCCGGCGGCGCTCGGGGGCACTGGCTTCGTATGCCTGGAAGGCGGCGTTGCAGCCCCAGCCGAGGACGGCGCCGCCGACGAGGGCGGCGCCCGGCCACCAGCTCGACCACGGGCCGGCGTGGAGGGCCAGGCGGTCCAGCCGCCGGCCAGGAGCCATGCGGTGGCCCGGTAGACGCGGTTGGGGTGGACCACCGGCGGTGGGTGGCCACGGCCACCGAGGCCACCGCGCCGGCCGCTCCTTCGGCCAGGCCGAGGTAGGGCGGCATGTCGGCGAGGTGGCCGGCGGCGGCCGTCAGGGCCGCGACGCCGGCGGCGTTGGTGGCCGCCCAGGCGGGCGGGTGGGGCGCGGCCCAGTCCAGCCGCCCCTGCTTGCGCTTAGCCATTGCTTGTCACCCCTCGTTCAGACGTTCCACATGGCCTCGGCCTGGGGGCCGTTGCGGGGTGCTTCGTGGCGGGAGAGGTCGGTGGCGTGCGCGCGCCGGAAGACCGGCAGGACGTCGGCGGCGGCGGACTCGGCGTGGCGAGGAGGGTGCAGACCCCGGCCACCATTTCGGCGATCACGGGCTCCACGGGGTAGGAGTCGGCGGAGTGCACCGCCAGGGACTGCACGGCGGCTTTCAGGTGCCCGATGCCGGTGGAGAGGCTGGCGTACTCCTCCTGGACCTCGGTCATCACGGCCGGTTCGTAGCGGGCGTAGACGCCGGCGACCGCGTCGCAGGATCGGGCGAACACCGACTCGCGTCCCGGGCTGTTGTCACCGGGCCGGCCGCCGATGTTCCACATCACCTCACCCGAGAAGCCGTTGCGGGGTGCTTCGTGGCGCGCCAGGTCGTCGGCGTGGACCTGGCGGAAGGTGGTGTGGATTTCGTCGGCGCGGGTGGCGGCGTCCAGCAGCCGCATGTAGACCGCTGAGACGGCCTCGGCCACGACCCGGTGCGCGGGGTAGACCTCGGCGGTGTTCAGGGCCAGGTGCCGGATCGCGGAGGCGGCCGAGCGCAGGCCCTCGGGCAGGCCCTGGTACTCCGCGGCCACCGCCATCATCGCGGGCGGGCTGTAGGAGGCGTAGGCCGTCGCGACCTGTTCGGCGGCCCGAGCGAATACGGCTGAGTTCATGGTCCCCTCCGGGGCGGACTTCCCGCCCTGACGTGATGTGGTGCGGCCGGCGTGGCCGGGGTCGTCGACGGTCGCCTTCACCGGCGGCCGTGCCTCGGCGGCCGCGGCCGCCGCTTCCTTGTCCCGCTGCGCGTCCTCCTTCGGCCGGACGCGGTTCGCGCGCCAGTTCCACATCCGGATCGCGGCGGCTTTCCCCGACCCCCACCGCCAGGGCCGGGTGGCCTTGCCGAGGATCCCGGCGACGGCCGCCAGGACGAGGGTGGTGCCCACGCGCCGGGCGTAGCGCAGCTTGGCGCGGGCGGCGCGGCGGGTGGAGCGGGAGGCGGTCCAGGCGCGGGCCGTGCCCTGTCCGAGGCGGGTGAGCTGGGCGGGGAAGCCGGTGCGCACCCGCCCCAGGGTGCGCCCGACACCGCCCCGGCCTTGCGGACCCCGGTCTTCACCTGGGGGAGGCGGCGCCGGCCCACCGCAGCGCGCGGCCGGCCCCGGCGCCTGCCTGCCGGACCTGGCCCGTCATCCGGCCCAGGGTGCGGCGCTGGGCGGCGGCGGTGGTCTGTGCAGCTGCTCCGGAGCGTCGGGCGCCGGCGTCGACCGCGCCGCCGCGGCCGGCCCGGCGGCCCCATCGCGGGCCCGTCCGGCCGCCGGCGGCCGGGGCCGCACCGGTGCCTCCGGCCGCACCGCCCCGGCGTGCCGGCGGCCCCACCGCCGCCCGGCCGACGCCGAGACCGGGGACGCGGTCGACGTCGTGCCGCTCGCCCCGGACCACCGGGCACCGCGCCGGCCCCGCCCGCCGGAGACCGTTCCGGCCGTCCCGCCCAGGCCGGGCGACGCGGATGGCACGGCGGAGGCGGCGGTGGCGGGTCGTCGGCCGAACCGGCGCCGGGGCGCGCCGGCCGCGCCCTCGGCCGGCGCCGCGGTGGCCGTCCCGGCGGCACGACGGCCGCGCCGTCGACCTGTTCCCGAGGCGGGTGCCAGTCCGGTGGAGCCGAGGCCGCCGCGGTGCCCGCTCGGCGCCCCCACCCCCACCGGCCGCCGAACCCGACGCCGGCTCCGGCACCGCCGGCGGTGCGGCGTCCACCCGTCGCCGAAGCGCTGCCCCACCGGGAGGGCGCGCCGCCGTAGCCGGCGGCCCGGCGGAAGCCGAACCGTCGCCCGAACCCGCCGTATCCGTAGCCGTATCCGTAGCGGCGGCCGTAGCCGCGGGAGACCCGCCGGAACGCGTACGCGGTCGCCACTCCGCCGCCGAGGGCGACCACGCCGCCGGCCGCCACCACCCGGCCGTTCCCGCCGCGTAGTACGAGCCCGTCGCCAGCAGGCCGCCGGCGTTGACGATGGACAGCATCAGCGGTCCCCGGGCACCCGGTCCGACCGCTCCGGCGCCACCTGCGGGTCACCGGCATCGTGCTCCAGGCCGGCTTCGGCGCCCGGCGCGATGTAGGGGGCGTACTCCGGCCGCGGCGGCACCACCACGGCGCCCGGCACCGTAGGCATCGTGGGATCCGGGGCGGGGCCTGCGGTGCGGACACGTGCTGTGCCCGCGGCTGGGAATGGCCGGTCGCCAGGGCGGTGGTTTGTGTGTTGCTGGGCGTGCTCGACATGCTGTGCCTGCCTCCTGATGGCCTGTCAGGGGTGAGGGAGGTAGGGGCCCGGCCCGGGTTAGGTCCGGCGCCGGGCCCCGTTGGGCCGTGCGGTCGTGCGGTGATCTCACGATCACGTGAAGTGAGGGTACGCCGCAGCGCTGACAGGCGCTGCCAAAAATCACCGCGAATGTGGCCAGGCGCCCCAGGTCGCTGACGTCCGTTCATGCGCGGGTCGGCCTCGGCTGCCGCCGACCGGCCGGGGATGATGACCGTATGACCGACCGTCCGGAGCCTCCGAGCACCCGCCCGGCGCTGACACAGCGGGAGGTGGAGGCCGCCTCCGACGTGAGCCGGACCACGATCCGCCGCCGCCGGGAGGCGGGGGAGTTTCCCAATGCCTTTGTCGACGCCAAGGGCACCTGGCGCATCCCCGTCGATGACCTGTTGGCCGCCGGGATCCGGTTGCACGCCCCCGCCCGCCCGACCCCGGCCACATGGGAGCCACGGCCGGGCCACCCCGGCCGACGCCCAGGGCCACGGCGGCCAGGGCGAGGGAGTCGCGGCGCTGCGCGCGGAACGCGACCGGCTGGAGGCCGAACTCAGGATCGCCGCAGCAGAGAAGGCGCAAGCCCTGGCCGAGGCCCGCGCGGAGCATCTGAAGCGGGAGCTGGAGGCCAAGGACGCCCATATCGGGGATCTCCAGCGGATGCTCCAGGCCCTGACCCCGGCCACGGAACGAGCGGCGATCCCGCCGCCGGCCGCCCCGGCCAACCCCCCGGCCCGGCCCCGGCCGCCGCGGTCCCCACCGACCCGCCGGCCAAGGATGGCGAGCGGGAGGGCACCGGGCGGCGCCGTCGGCTCGGGTGGGGGTGGGGAACCCGTTCCTGACGACGGGCCAGGGACCGGGTCGTGGAGGGGGGCGTGGGGAAGTTGTCGGCGCGCGGCCGGGCCCGATCGCTGCCCCTTGACCAGCAGGTCAGACCCCTTGACCAGCGGGAGCCTGCCACGACGGCCGGGGCAACTCGTAGGGCGACCTGTAGGGCAACTCGTAGCAACACTCGTAGGGCGACTCGTAGGGCGACTCGTAGAGCAACCCCGGCGGCGGCCTGCGGTCCGGCTGGCCTAGGGTGCCGCGCATGGATACCCGGCCCCGCGTCTACGGCAGCGACGCCGACGACTCCGACCCCTACGCCCGGCCCGGTCGCACCTACGTGGCGCTCGAGGGCGGGCCGCTGGACGGGCTCCTGGCGGACGCGACCGGGTGGTCGGCCGCGGAGGTCGCGGAGGGGGCGGCGTTGATCGCCGAGCACGGCGGATACGGGGCCGGCGGCCGGGCGCTGTACGGGCCCGCGACGGCGGACCCGCCGACGTGTGGGCGTGGGAAGGCGACACCCTTGACGGGTGACCAAAAGTTCAGGATTTCTTGACTTTTGATGCTCTATCGCACGGAAAGTCCAGTATGGCTTGACTTTGCGTGTCCGTCAGCGCACACGACAGTGGGGCGGCACCCGTGACAGGTGCCGCCCCACTGTCGTTGATCGCGGTGTGAGCGTGACCGGCCGGACTACCCCCGGTACCCCTCCTTGATCAGGAGGGCGGCGTCCTTCCGCCGGTCGCTGGCGGTGGTCTGGCTGGCCTTCAACACCGGCATGATCTCCTCCAGCGGCACCAGCGGCACGATCGCCTCCGGCTTCATGGCGGCCAGGTCCGCTTCGGAGATCCCGGCGGCCTCGGCGGCGGCCAGGAGCATCCGCGCCACCCGCCGGGCCGCGCGCTCGGTCTTGCTCAGCCGCGCTTCGTCCTCGGCGGCGACCGCGGCCAGCTCCGCTTCGGCCGCACGGCGCCGCGCTTCGGCTACGCGCGCCGCCGCTTCGGCAGCACGCCTTTCCGCTTCGGCCGCCTCGGCCGCAGCGCGCTTCTTCTCCTTCTCGGCGTCCTTTGCCGCCGCCTCGTCCTCCGCCGCCTTACGGTTCTTCGCGGCGGCGCGGCGCCGGGTTTCGGCGGCGGCCTCCGCCATTTCGGCGGCCTCCTTCTCGGCTGCGGCTGCCTGCTTATTCGCTTCGGCCTCCCGGGCGCTCTCCTCTGCCTGAGCCTCCCGTTCCGCTTGCCGCTCCGCCGCCGTGGTGATCCGGTCCGCCTCCCGCCGGGCGCGCTCCGCTTCCGCGCGGGCGACCGCCGTGGCCGCCTCGGCCTCCGCGCTGGAGGTGCCCTTGAGCGCGGTCAGTTTGCTCTGTGCCTGCGCAACGCGGCCTTCCGCCTCGAGGCGCTGGATCTCCTCCTCGGCCGCCTTGACCTTGGCGCGGGTCTCCGCCTCCAGTGCCGCCGCGCGGGCCCGCTCCGCGGCCTCCTCCTGGCGCTGCCGGTCCTCTTCCCGTCGGCGTTCTTCCTCGGCCGCCCACTTCGCCGGCAGGGCCAGGGCCTCCGCGACGGTGTAGCCATGTGGCGCCATGGTCATGGGCAGGAGTTCGGTCTCCGAGGCCCGGCCGAGGTCGCCGGCGTGCTGCTGGAGCAGCCAGACCCGGTAGCCCTCCAGGTCCTTGTCCCGCTGCTGCATCTCCCGGTAGGAGGGGATGCCGGCCAGCCGCATCCGCCGGTACATCGTCCACGCCTGCCAGGGGGCCAGCATCCAGCGGTGCAGCGGGACGCCCTCGATCAGGGTGCCGTCCGCCTCCCGGGCGGCCTGGAGCAGGTCGTGGCGGATGGCCTCCACCCCGATGATGAACAGCACCGGCATCACGGCGTGAGCGGCGGCTCGTACGGGGTCGTCCAGGACGGCGCCGCCGGCCGAGGCGTTGAAGGCGATCGTGCACAACGTCATCAGGTGCGCGCCCAGGCGCAGCACGGGCCAGGGGTGCGCCGCCAGGTCTTGACCAGGTCCAGGGCGAGGAAGCCGAGGATGGCGCCGTCCACGCCGATGGGGAACGCTTTCGAAAGGATCTCGCCGAACCCGTTGCGTTGCGCGAACCCTTGCAGCGTGCTGTAGCTGGCGGCGAACCCGATCACGCCGACGACCGTCATGGCGACGGCGGCCAGCCGCACGACCCGTCCCATGATCCTGTCCAGCGCCGCCCGCCGGTCCGCCGCGGACGACTCGTCAGCAGTCGGAGCGCCGTTCGGCGTAGCCGGAGTGGCCGGGCCGGTGGCCGGGGTGGCCCCGGCCGCCTCCGGAGCGGCCCCGGCCGTGGCCGGGGGGTGGCGGAGCGGCCCGGCCACCGGAGGCCACCCAGGCGCCCCTTGGCCGGAACGCCGCCCCGCGCATCCGGAACGGCCGGGCCGGTGGCCGGAGTGGCCCCGACCGCCTCCGGAGCGGCCCCGGCCACGGCCTCCCCCGGGCGGGGGACAGATGATCGGTCAGCGTGTCACTCATCCGGGCATCCTCTCCCGTCCGGACCGTGTCCGGAGCAGCGACCCGCGCGTTCGGAGCGATCCGGGCCGCGTCCGGAACGGCGTCCCGGCCGTCCGGAACGAGTCGGCCGGTGCCGCCGGAGCGGTCGGTTGGGTAGGTTGACGTGCGCTTCACGGATGCAGGCATTCCTTTCCGGGAGCACCGCGCGGCCGGGAGTTCGCCCTCCCGGCCGCGTATCTGTTGGGGGGTCAGTCGGACGTGGTGCGGCGGTCCCGGATGCGGTCGGCCTCCAGCGCCTCCGCCAGGGCGCGGCCGGCCGTGAGCGGCACGTGCCGCTCCTCGCACTCCTCGGCCCACGTCTGGTGGGTCCAGCAGGTCCGGCGGTCGTCCGCCGGCATCCCGGCGGCCTCGGCCGCGTCGTCCCGCCGCAGCGCGTCGGCAAGCTTCTTCGTCATCGGATGCCTCCTCAGTGGTGGGTGGTGCTGGTGTTCCGGCCCCACCATGACGCGGACTGCGTGATCGTCGTGGTGGAGTGCGTGATGTGGGTGGTGGAGCGGCGGGTGCCGCCGGCCAGCCGCAGGACGACCGCGGCCAGGCAGACGGCCCACAGGGCGCTGCCGGCGCCGGCCGCCGCCAGGGGCGCGACGACTTGGCCCAGGCCCCAGCCGAGGCCGGCCGCGGCGGCGCCCGTCCCGACGCCAGCGGCCACGACGACCTGGGCGCGGGGTCGATGAGCGGTTGGGGCGTCAGGTCGCGCGGCACGGTGGCGGGGACGGCGGCGCGCAGCGCCTGGGCCTGCGAGCGCAGGACGGGCACCATCCGGCCGTAGGCGTCGGGGACGTACACGACCGGCTCGGCGCGCTCCAGCGGGCAGGGCACGGCGGCGTCCTGGGCGTCGCGGACGTCCAGGACGTCGAACGCGGCGCCGGCCGGGGCGTAGGCCGAGGGCCAGACGGCGGCCGGGTACACCGCCGCCGAGGCCGCCGTCACCGGGGCCGGCGCGGTCTCCGGGCGGGGATGCGGGGGCGTGATCATGCCAAACTCTCCGTCACATTCCGTTACTGTCAGGGAAGATGTCAGGGGGTGGGGTCTGACAGTCAGACGGGGCTGTCAGGCGGTGTCAGGGCCGGTAGCGCCTGACTCTCCTATAGGCCCCGCCGACCCTGACCGTCAGATGTCAGGGCCGACCGTGACTGTCAGACCGTTACTCTCCGTGGGCGTTGTGGAGATCGGACTCAGGCGTCCCAGCGGTGGCCGCAGGCGGTCCGGGTGTGGCGCCAGTCCTGACGCGCGCCGATGATCCCCTCCGCCCAGGTCATGGCCGCCTCCGCGTCCCGGTCGAAGTCGCCGGGGTGGCTGTGGTCGCCGGCGGCACCCTCCAGCCTCCAGCCCCGCACCTCCACTTCCAGGCGCGCCGGGTAGAGGGTGTAGCGCGCCACGGTTCCCTTGGACGCGTCCAGGGCGGTCATCAGGTTGATGCCGATCTCCTCGGCCTTGGCCGTGGCACGGCGCGCCTCGGCCACCGCGGTGCACCAGGCCGGGTCGTCGCGGTGGTCACGGCCTCGGGCGTGGCTGACCACCGCGGACTGGCGAGCGGTTGCCATGGCGGTGGCCGCATCGGCCAGGACCCGCCGGGTGAGCCAGGTCGGGTGGGACATGAGCGCTCCTCCGTTCGTCGGGACGTGGGCCGCTACGCGGACACCAGCGGGGACTCGGTGATCGTGTAGGAGCCGTAGGAGTCGTGCCGCAGCACGCCCGACTCCGTGAGCCTTTTGAGCTCCCCCATCAGCCAGGACCGGGTGCGGCCGGCCGCCACCGCCGCCGGGATCAGGTCCGCCGGCTCGAACTCCAGCCGACCGCCGCGGACCCAGCCGTCCAGCTCCACGGCGACGATGTGCCGCGCCTCCTCCGTCGACGGCCGCGCCGCCGGCTCGAACTCCATCTCGCCGTCGGGGTCGACGTCGGGCACGTCGTCCTCCAGACGCAGGTGGGCGTACGGCGCGTCCGGCTCCGGATCGCCCGGGATGGCCCCCATCACCTCGGCGTAGGCGTCCTCGATCTCCATGGCCACGGCCTCCTCGGCGTCGTCGTCCACCCCGTCCTCCAGCTCCTTGACGTCCCTCTCGACGGCCGCGGAGACGGCGGCCGGGGCCACCGAGGTGGAGACGGCCGGGGTCGCGCCCTCGGCGACGCCGGCGGTCAGGCGGTTGGTGCCCCGGTGGGCGCGCTGCGCGTACGCCTGGCCCAGCGCGGCGGCCGTCACCTCGTCCAGCGGGTCGCGGACCGCCGCCGCAGCCTCCACCAGCGCGGACACAACGTCGCGTTCGCCCATGCCGGAACGCGCCTCCGTCGTCCAGCGCTCCTGCGGAATGCCCATGCCGGTCGCGAACGCGTACCCCGGGCGGTCGGCACCCCACGCGGGGATCGCGCCGGCGTCGGTCACCCGGTCCGGCAGGCAGAAGGTGGCATCGGCCGCTTCGTTCACGCCGAAACAGGCGCTGGCCTGCAAATTCGCGCGGACGTCGGTGGACAGGTTGCTCCAGGTGGCGCGCTGGAGACTGATCACCAGCCACATGCCCACCGACCGGGCCGCCCGCGCGATCTTGTCCAGCTCCTCGAAATCCACCAAATCGGCGGCTTCCTCCAGCCACACGCACACCGCCGACAGCGACGACCGCGGCGACCACTCGTCCAACCCCTCGTCCGCCAGGTGGTCGGCCCGCGCCTTGATCGCGGCAGGCAACGCCTTGACCAGCCGCTTGGCCTCCCGCGCCTCCGTGACGAACCAGTCCAGCCCGTCCTTGATGTGCCCCATGGACTGCCGCCCCTTGGCGACGTCCACCAGGAAGATCGCCATCTGGCGACGGCACATCAGGTGCACCAGCAGCCCCCGGGCGAACTCGCTCTTCCCGGCGCCGGTCACGCCCATCACCAGCAGGTGCTGGAGGATCTCGGCGGCGAACGGGTTGATCGTCCAGGGCTCCCCGTCGGCGTACAGCCCGACCGGGACCGGCTCCGTCGGCAGCATCCCCAGCCGCTGCGGCGGCACGAACGGCACGCCGTCCCTGAGCAGATCGGCCACCCGCAGCGACAGCCGACCGCGCCCGGCGTCCTCCGGATCCGGGGTCACGATCACCCCGGCCGGCGGCACACGCAGCGCCGCCGCCAGCCGCGGCGCGCCCTGCTGCGCCACCTCCACCGTCGCCCCCGGCTCAACCTCCACCAACGCCGACACCGTGCCCTTTCCGGACCCACGCGCGTCCTTGACCTTGACCTTCTCCCAGCCGATGGCCTCGGCCAGACGCCCCAGACCACCGCTGGTTGCGTCCTCGGTCTCGTCGTGGGCGTTGCGCATGAGCTGGCGCACGTTCCAGGACGCGGCGAACAGCCCGCCGCCCAGCAACCAGGCGTCCAGCATCGGGTGGCCGAACGGGCCGGCCGCCGTCGCGCAGGTCAGCCAGCCCATGCCGGCCGCCACACTCGCCGTCGCCTGCAACCGCCGGAACTTGCGGAACGCGTTGTTTCCGCCGGCGACCTTCCACGTCACCGTGCTCAACGCCGCCCCGCCGACCGCCAACGCGGCCGACGCCAGACCGGCGGACATCGGCGCGCCGCCCCACATGGTGTTCGTCGCCCATCCGGCAGCCGGCGGGAACGCCGCCGCCCCGACCCAGGGGGAGAGGTAGGGCACGGCCCGCCCGGCCCAGTGCCCGAACGCTCCCCGGCCCACCGGCACGATCTCCGCCGCCGTCGCGGTGTTCACCGGCCGCGCGGCGGACTGCTTGCGCGCCGCCATCACCACACCTCCTCGTCGTCGAAGTCGTCGGCGTCGGCCGCCTCACACGCGGCGTTGCAGTACGGGAACCCGCCCGGCGCGCCGCACAGCCGGCACTCGCACCCGGGCGGCGGGCAGTACGGGGAGCACCCTGGGGCCTCGCAGCGCCGGCAGGCGCCCGTCTCGACCGTCTCCGTCACCTCGGCCACGTCAGTCCTCCTCAACCACGGAGAACGTGCGCGGCTTCTTGGCGCCCTGCCCCCGCTGCCGGCGGGCCTCCTGCTCCGGCTGGACGAAGTGGCGGTTGTAGGCGTGGGCCATTTTCAGCGCCCCGACGCCGAGCGCCTTGGCTGCCTCGGCGGAGACCTTCAGGTGCGCCGAGACCAGCCGGGCCCTGACCTTGCTGGAGGCCCCGAAGGTGTACCACTTGCCTCGGTATGTACTGAGTACGCCGTTCAGTTCCTCGGCGCGCATCCCCAGGATCAAGTGCAACTCGCGCCCCAGGTGGTTGATCGCCCTGGCCAGGGCCTGAATATCGCTGGTCCCCCGGAACTCGATCCGCTCGATCTGGTGAATCAGCTGGTCGCCCTGGTGCCGGTCCGCGCCGGCCGCCGAGGACGCCGCCCCCGCACCGCCACCGGACGAACCGCCCCGGCCGCCGCCGGAACCCGCGGCCCCGGCGCCGCCGACGTTGATGTTGTACGTCTTCGACTTCGTGTTCGTGCGGTTCGTCGTCCGGTCCCGGCCGCTCGTCCCGCTCGGCACGCCCACCCAACGGCCGGCGCCGTCCAGGATGAAGTTCGAGGACGCCCCGGAGCCGGAGCTTGCCGAGCGGGCCCGGCCGTTCGCCGCACCCGGCGCCGCACCGGCGCGCCGCGGCGCCGACGGCTGCGACGGGGGCTGCGACGGGCCCCAGCCCTTGTCCTTGGCCCAGTCGTACGGGCCGCTACCGGCGGTGCTCATCGCGTCTCCTCGTCCAGGGTGCGCCCGCCGAACCAGAGCGGCTGACGGATGTGGATGATCTCGATCTCGGCGTCCTCGGCCGCCATCACGGCGGCCCGCTCGATCAGCTCGTGCGCCGCCAGGAACTGCGCCGTGCAGGCGGCGGCGTACAGGTCGGTGGGACCGCAGCGCGTCCGGCTCGCCAGCCGGACGAACAACCGCCCCAGACGGGCGAGTCGGGCGGCGGCGTGCACCGCCCGGTCCACCACGGATATGCGGGTGGAGCCGTACATGGGTCCTCCCAGGGATGCGAGCCGGCCGGATGCCGGCCCCTCCGCCGCCCCCACCCGAGGTGGGGACGACAGGGGAACCGGCCGTCAGTCCGTCCCCGCCAGCAGCCGGCGCAGCCTCTCCGCCGCCTCCCGCGCCGCCTCCAGATCCGCCGCGGCCCGCTCGCGCGCCGCCTCCAGGTCCGCCTCAGCGGCCCGGCGCTCCGCCTCGGTCATGCCTGACCAGAGCCCCGGCACACCGAGCACCGCCGCCACACGCTGATCTGCTGGCCGCCCTCGATCGCGGTCTCCGTGGTGCCACCGGACCCGCCGCACGCCGAGCAGTTCCGGGGCGTACCCGGGCCCGCCACCACCGGCACGGCCGACTCCGGCCCGTACTCCGGCACGGCCAGGACGTCGACGTCCAGCAAGTGCCGCTGCTCCGCGAACTGACCGTCCGCCAGCGGGTGCACCACCTGGAGCTCCCGGAACAGCCGCTCCACCGGCCCCGGGGCCGTGTTGTGCCCGTGCTGCGCCACACCGATTAGCCACCACGTCCGGCAGGCGTCCCGCACCCGCCGCAGCACTTCCGCGCCGTCCACGCCCGGCTCGTCCACCGAGCCGGCGGCGTCCGCCAGGTCGCCCAGGAAACCGGTCAGGTCCTCCTCGTCCAGGAGGCCCGCCCAGGGCAGAGCGTCGAACTGACCCGCGTTTCCACCCGAGAACAGCAACGGCACCGTCGCCGCGTCCGTTCGCGCTAGGGTCCTCATGTCGAAACCACCTCTCAACCAGGGGGTTTTCGGCGGGAAGCCCCGGGCCACCACCCGGGGCTTCTTCCGTTTCAACCACGAAGGTAGGGACCTCATGACTGAGTGTCAAGATGGTTGCCAACCTTCTTGACTGACGTCAAGATGAAGGGGTTTACGCTTGACATCGCTAGCCTGGACACACGGCGTACGGATCGAAGGAGGATGTGGGGGAGATGACGACAAGCCTGATAGTGGCTGACATCCGAAAGGGCATTGCCGCAGGTCAGTACCGCTACGGAACGCGCTTGCCTAGCGTCCGTGACCTGGCGGACCGATACGGAGTCAGTCAGCAGACCGCAGCGGCGGCCTACGCGGTGCTGTCCGCCCTCGGACTGACGCGCACAGAGCGCGGAAGCGGGACCACTGTGGCGGCCGGCCCCAGCGCCGACGCTCACCTCGGCACGTTCACCCCCCGGACCTGACAGCCGCTCAGCCGTGGCGCCCGGGGACTGACGGCGAGGGGAGCGAGGAGACGACGCTCGTTCGGCAGCTGTCGGCTCCTGAGTCGATGGCCGAATGGGGGATCGCGGCCGGCACTCAGGTCGTGGAACGGACCCGCGTGAGGTACGTCTCGGGGATCCCGGTCCAGCACAAAACGACCGTGCTGCCGTACGAGGTTGCCGCCCGCATGCCCTCCGGGTACGAGGGCGTGCCACCGATGCTGGCCCCCGTCGGAGCCGACGCGGTGAGCCCCCCTCGCGGAACCCGGTTCGCAGACTGGCTCGGGTGGGACGTGGCAGGCACGGAGTGCGCGATCACAGCCGAACCGATGACCGCTGAGGCGTGCGCCGCGCTGCAAATGCCCGAAGGTTCCCCGGGGTTCCGCGTCGTCGCTGTCACCCGGAACTCCGAGGGGGCACGGTGTACGTCACCACGACCAACGCCCCGCTGCATCACCGCGTGACCCTGGACATCGTCGGATAGATCGTTGTTGGGTCTGACCAGCAGGAATCAGGCCCGAGAACGCAACGGGCCCCGCCGATACGACGGGGCCCGCACGTCCACCCGGGGTCGAGACCGGGCGGAGAAGCACCTTTCAACCACGCAAATGGAGGTGCGCTCCCATGAGCGTACGAGAAGACCGTGGTCGTAGACCACTCCTGGGCTGTCCGCCGGTCGGGCGCCGCCGCGTATTGGTGAGGCGGGGGCGCGGTCAGTGAGCACGAAGCACACCAGAACGGGTTACACCGGTCAGATCCGGCGGGGGCCGATGGCGGCCGACGTGATCGGCCGGAACTTCACGATGATCTGCAACGCGGCGGCGCGGGACCGTCGGCTGTCGCGCCGGGCGCGGGGGCTGTTGCTGGAGATCCTCAGCCACCGGGACGGGTTCGGGATCTCGGAGGCATCGCTGATCGCGAATGGTCCGGAGGGGCGGGACGCGATCCGTACGGCGCTGCGGGAGCTGGAGCGCTACGGCTACCTCCACCGGGAGCAGGATCGCGACGAGAAGGGGCGTCTCGGGGAGGCGATCTTCCGCGTCACGGACATGCCGGAGGGGCTGGAGCTGTTCGCTCCCGCGCCGTGGGAGCCGTCCTCCGAGGTCCCGCCGGAGTGCCCGGAGGAGGACTCCGGGGCCGGTTCGGAGGGTTCCGAGGCCCCTCAGGAGGCGTCGGAGGAAAACCGCAGGTCGAAGCCGTCGCCTGAAAATCCGTCGACGGTGGCCGCTGAGGAAAACCGCAGGTCAGAACCGTTGACTGAAAAACCGTCGACGGCTGAACCGTCGACGGCTGATCCGCAGCATAAGAAGACCAATTCCTCCTCCTCCGGAGGAGGAGAAGATCATCTCTCTCGTCCGGCCGGTGGGTCGGCTGCGGCTGCGGAGGGAGAAGAGAGAGAAACGCCGACGACTCCGCGGGGGGCTGACGCCGCGTCCTCAGATGCGGGCGAGACCCCGGAGGCAGAGCCCGCCGGATCGTCGGCGGCTGCCTCGGCTCCGGGGAGCCGGCGGACGTGGTGGTCGCCGCGTACGAGGCGGCGGCCGGGTGGCCGCTGGTGGCGTCGCGGCGCGCGGTGCTCCGCGAGCAGGCTCAGGCGGTCCTGGCGACGGGGCGGCCGGTGGAGTGGGTGGCGGCCCGCGCGGCGGAGATGCCGGCGAAGAACTGGACGGATCTGCTGGTGCACTGCCAGAAGTCGCCCGTGCCGGTCCCGGGAGCCGCTTCCCCCGCGGCTGCGCCGTTTCGGCGCGAGAACTGCCCGTTGCCGGGCCACGGGGCCTTTCCGGCTGACGCGTGCTCGGAATGCGAAGTGGACGCCATCCGCCGGGAGACTCGTCGGGTCGATTTCGACCCCCAGGCCCTGATCAGGCAGATGCGGAAGAAGACTGCGGATGCCGCGGCGGCGCGTCGTGGCCGGTGAGGGGGCTCGGATGGAACTGACGACGCGTCTGCCGGCTCCGGCGGCCTCTCCGGAGGACGACTGCGACGAGCGGCTGGGACGGACGCAACCGCACGACGTCGACGCCGAGCGGTGCGCGCTGGGCTCCATGCTGCTGTCGCAGGACGCCGTAGCCGAGGTCACCGAGATCGTCACGGCCCGGGACTTCTACCTCCCGGCGCACGCAGTGATCTTCGTGGTGGTCCTGGAGCTCTACGCGGCCGGGGAACCGACCGACCCGGTGACGGTCGCCAGGGCGCTGCGCCAGCGGGGTGACCTGGCGCGGGTCGGCGGGGCAGCGGCGTTGCACGCGTTGGTGGAGGCGGTGCCGACGGTCGGGAACGCCGGGTACTACGCCGAGTTCGTCCGCGAACAGGCGGTGTTGCGGCGGATGGTGGAGGCCGGTACGCGCATCGCGCACCTGGGCTACGCCGGGGAGGGGAGCTGGACGAGATCGTCAACGCCGCCCAGGCCGAGATGTTCGCGGTCACGGAGGACCGGGCCGCGGCGGAGCCGGGGAGCTCCATTGCCGCGATCCTGGAGCGGGCCGTGGACCAGGTGGGCGCCTGCCGGGAGGGCGAGCTGACCGGCCTCACGACCGGTTTCACCGACCTGGACCGCCTCACGCACGGTTGGCAGCCGGGCCAGCTCATCGTGGTGGCGGGGCGGCCGGCCATGGGCAAATCGACCTTGGCCCTGGACTTCGTGCGGGCCGCGACGTTGCGGGCCGGCCGGTCGGCGGCGTTCTACTCGCTGGAGATGAGCGAGGACGAAATCGGCATGCGGGTGTTGTCGGCGGAGGCGAAGGTGCCCCTGCACCACCTGCGGTCGGGCATGGTGTCGGAGGACGGGTGGGCGCGCATTGCCCAGCGCGTTCCCGAGATCAGCGCGGCGCGGCTGCACGTGGACGAATCACCGGGGCTGACCCTGGCCGACATCCGCACGCGCACCCGCCGGATCGCCAGCCGCGACGGGCTGGACCTGGTGGTCATCGACTATCTCCAGTTGGTGACCGCCCTCGGCCGGCGCGGCTCCTCCCGGCAGGAGGACGTGGCCGCAATCTCGCGCGGGCTCAAGCTCCTGGCGAAGGAGTTGGGCGTGCCGGTGATCGCGCTGTCCCAGCTCAACCGCGGGTCCGAATACCGTCAGGACAAGCGTCCCCAGGTGTCGGACCTGCGCGAGTCCGGCGCCATCGAGAACGACGCCGACATCGTGCTCCTGGTCCACCGGGAGGACGCCTACGAGAAGGAGTCCCCGCGGGCAGGTGAAGGCGAACTGATCATCGGCAAGCATCGCGGCGGGCCGACGGCCACGATCACGGTGGCGTTCCAGGGCCATTACTCGCGCTTCGTGGACATGGCGCAGACTTGAACAGGGCCGTCGTGCGGCCTGTGCGGCCCCGTGATCGCCGAACAGGTCGCTCTGGCCCCCTTGGCTGCCCGGCCTCCTGAAAGGCGCTCAGGCGGCCTTCTGTGGCCCTTGGTTCAGAGGTGGATGAGGTGACGCGCATCGTCAGGTTGTGCGCTGCGTATCCGCAGCGCTACGGCGGGCGCTACCGGAGTCCGTCGCGGTGGCTTTCTGTGCTACAGGACTACCAGCGTGGAAGAGGTCCCAGTCCAGCCAATCACTGCTGGTCAGCGCCGAGTTACCAGTAAGTACACGAGCTCTGGGAGCCAGCGGCGTCCTGTCCGGTCCACCGCCTTGGGGCGTAATGGCTGGTGAGCGTGCACGCTCCGCCGTCCACCACCGCGCCCGGGTACGCCCGAGCGCCTCATCCCGAGGGGGAACATGTCCACGCTCTTTCTGCTGGTGCTGCTGCTCCTGGTCGTCGTCGTGATCCTGCTGGCCGCGGGTGCCGCCTACGTCGTGCACCGCCACCCGTCCTGGAGCCAGCCGCTTACCGCCGCCTTCAGCGCCGTGACGCTCATGGGCGTTCTCGTCGGCCTGATCCTCACCCGGTGACCGAATCGGCGTACTGCGGCGGACGAGGGGGACTTGAACTCCCACCCCCGTTCTGGGGCCGGGGCCGCGCCCGCAGCCGGACGGGCGTGGAGGCCGGCTGCGGGCGCGGTTCATCATCACGGCCCGACCGGTGAACCGGTCGGGCCGACACGCGCGCGTACGGGCGCGCCGACGGCAGAACCGGCGTCGGCGCCGAGGAGGGGAGAGACGTGTACGGCCTGATGGTGGAGCTGGTGACGGTTCAGCGGCTGGGCGTCCTGGCGGAGGAGGAGCCCGAGCGCCGGCGGGAGTTCCTGGTGCGGCGTGCCGCGGCGGCGGACCGGTACATCGACGCCGACGTCCCGGACGTCGCCGACCGGGAGGCCGACGTGGTGCTTGACGCCGTCCACTACGCCCGCGCGCTGCTGGAGTACGACCGGGCGCACGGCACCGGTCTCGGCCCGGTCGCGGCCGGCGCGGCGTGCTGGCAGGAGGACGCGCGCGGCTACGCCCGCCAGGAGCACCGGGCGTGGGCCGAAAAAGACGCCGAGGCGCCGTGAGGGAAAAGCCGCCGGGGCGCGGGGAGTTCCCGGGCCCGAGGGGTGCTGGAGAGAAGTAGTCGGCAATCGCCGCTAGCTCTGCAGACGGCATCAGCCCAGGTCAGGGCCGGTGATGGTCTGGCCCGGTGCTGCGGGGCGGCACAACCTGAAAACCAACCTGAGAAACCACCTGAAAAGCGACCTGAGAAACACCCTGACACGCAACCTGACGCGCAACTCGAATTGACGGGGTTTCAGCCGTCGGCGCCGTGACGGTGCGCACGCTGAGTACAAATGCGGATGCTGAGTGTCAGACCCTGGTCGTACTCTCGGCGGTCTCTGCGACGTGTGATCGATGGGGAGGCCAGATGGACGACATGGACGACCGGGGCACCCGCGCACTCTCGATACAGGTGGGACTCCTGCTGGCCGCCGGCGGCCCCCTCGTCCTGGCCGCGGCCATCGGCCCGGTGCTGGCGTTCGGGGTGGTGGCCGCGCCGGTCCTCGGCTGCGCCGCCGGCCCGGTGGTGGCCCGGTGGGTGGCGGTGCGCCGGCTGCGGCGGTGGCTGCGCCGGCTCTAGGGCGGCGCGCGGGCGGCCGGGGCCGGGGCAGCGCCGGGGAAGGGGGCCCGCACACGAGTGCGGGCCCCCTCCCTGGTGGGGTGTGGTGTCACGGCGTCATGGCGCGGGCGTCGGCCAGGATCTGCGCGTGGTCGAACGCCAAGTCGGGGAGGGCGGTGATCGGGACCCATCGGGTGTCGGTGGCGTCGTCCCCGGCCCGGTCGTGGGTGTCCTCGGGGACGGCCGCCCGGTAGGCGACGGACACGTACCGTGCGCGGGGGTCGCGGTCGGGCCGGTCGTACACGCCGATGAGCGTCAGGTCGGCGGCGGCGACGTGCACGCCGGTTTCCTCTTCCAACTCTCGGGCGGCGGCGTCGACCGCCCGTTCGCCGCGGTCCACGTGACCGCCGGGCAGAGCCCACAGGCCCTGGTAGGGGTCGTACTTCCTCCGGATGAGCAGGACGCGGCCGGACGGGGTGACGGCGACGATGTCGGCGGCATAGCGGATCGTCTCGAACGTCTCGGTGTCGCTCACGGTGTGCCCCTTCTCGTGGCTGTCGGAGTGTCAGGAGAACCGGCGGGTGGAGGCGACGATCTCGTCGTGGGTGGGGACCAGGACGTACGTCTCGTCAAGAGGGAGCCACCGGACCTCGGCGGCGCCGTCCCCGGCGGTGGCGACGGTATGGGCGGGGACCCGGGTGTAGTAGGCGGTGGTGTTGTCGACGGCGTTCGGGTCGCGGCCGGGGGTGGACCACACTCCGGCCTCCATGAGTGCGGGGGGCGCGACCTGTACGCCGGTCTCCGTCTCCAGCTCACGGGCGGCGGCGACGAGAGGGGAGTCGCAGGGGCCGACGTGCCCGCCGGGCAGTGTCCACCGGGCGTCGGGCTCCTCGCCGCGCCGGACCGCCAGCACGTATCCGTCATCGCGGCGGCACACCACGTGGACGGTCGCGCGGAGCTGCCGCATGCCGGCGTCGTAGGTCGACCTGGCGGTGCTGCGGGCGTGCGAGGAGCCCGTCAGGGTGGACGCCAGGGTGCCCCAGGTCATGCCGTCCACGTTGCGGGCGATCACGGTCATGTAGCGGATACGGCGGGTGAGTTCGGCATGCAGGGCGGCGGCGGCACGCAGGATCTTCGCCCGCTCGAACTGGTCGACGGAGGCAAGATCCGCGGCGGGAACCCCGAGGGCGGTCAGGGCCTCGGCGAGTCCGGCGTCGAGCGTCTGGGCGATCCGGCCCTCAGGGTCGTCGGCAGGCTCCCAGACGACGGTGGCAGCAGTTCCGGTGGTGCGGGACACGGACACGGGCATGGTCGGTCCTCTCAAGGTGTGCGGAAAGCGCACACCTACTGTGTGGAACACACACACCCCCGTCAAGGGGTCAGACGACGCTCGGACGCGCATTTCCGGTCGCGCGCATCGCTTGTCTGCGGCCAGGGGCGGCCGGGAACCTGGAGGTAGACGGCCGGGGCGATCCGCGCGGGCGCGGTTCCCGGCCGGGCGGAAGGGGTGAGCATGATGGCGCGGCGCTACTGCCGGGGCCCGGGGTGTACGCGGCTGCTGCCCGAGGCGGGCACCGCCGGCGGGCGGCCCCGGCTGTACTGCTCCGACCGGTGCCGCTCCCGCGACCGCCGGCTGCGTGAGCGCATCGACCGCGGTCTGGACCGGCGGGAGGCGCGACTGGAGGAGACGGCCGAGGACCGGCACCGGCTGACCGCGGCGGCCTACGCGGTCGCCCGGGAGGCCCGGCACCTGGCCGCGGCCCTGGACACCGAGGCCGAGCAGCCGGACTGGCGTCAGCCGGCGTGGTGGAACCGCCCGGAACCAGACCTCGGCCGGCCCGGCGCCCCCTACACCCGCGCCACCCTGGCCCTCGTGGAGGCCGCACAGCAAGCCGTCGCCGCCGCAGTGGCCGCCGACCGCGCGGCCGGCGACGGCTGGGCCGAGATCGGCGCGGCCCTGGGCGTCAGCGCGGACACCGCCGCCCGCCGCTACTCGCGTCCCGCCCCGCCGGCCGCGACGTGAACCGCGCCGCGAAGGCGAAACGACGGTCTGTCAAGCCCTCGCGAATCCCTTGAATGTGAGGTCAGCAAGGTCAACACTGGCGGCGGCACCCGCGGCGTCGACTGCGTCGCCCCCTCCCTTTCACCCAGGCCCTCGGCAAGCTCATTGCCGGGGGCCTACGCATGCTGCCCCGAAGCCAAGCCCTTGCGAGTCGGTGAACCCCCGTAGGCGCCGCGCCCATTGGGAGGGGGCGCACGCATTTTCGCGACCGCTTGCCGGGCTAGGGGGTCAGTGGGCGAGGGTGTCGCCGCCCTCCCCGACCGGGGCCGGGCCCACCACCGCGCCGCCAGCCGGCGCCGATTTCGACAGGAGAACCAACATGAGCACGCTCGTTCCGCAGCCGGCCCCGCACCCGCCGGCCTCCGCCTCGGCACCGGTTCCCGGGCCCGCGGGGGACGGCGGTGCGGCCGGCCCGGCCGGGGCACCGCCGCAGCCGATATCCCCCGCCCCGGCTCCGACGGTCCCCGACCCGGGCGATACGGCCGCGCTGCGCCGCCAGATCGGCCGGCTGCACCGGGCGGTGGTGGGCGTCGCCGTCGCCCTGGCCGCGCTGCTCGCGGTGGCGCTGCTGTACCTCCTGGTGTGCCACCCGCGGCTGGTCGGCCCGCTCGGGGCATGGGGCAGCCTCATCGGCGGCCTCGGCGGCGTGGTGGTCGCCGCCGTGGCGGTCATGGCCGGCCGTCGCACGCAGGACTGAACGACTCCCGTGTACGCGAAAGCCCCGCTGGCGGCGGGTTATGACGTCCTGTCACCGCTAGCGGGGCTTGTCCAGGGGAAATATCG
Organism: Streptomyces sp. CA-181903; assembly: GCF_050937075.1. Taxonomy (NCBI): domain Bacteria; kingdom Bacillati; phylum Actinomycetota; class Actinomycetes; order Kitasatosporales; family Streptomycetaceae; genus Streptomyces; species Streptomyces sp. CA-181903. Next base: position 10,229 of record NZ_JBNJLY010000002.1, on the reverse strand, counting down.
CGATGTCAGCTACGGTCAGTGTTCGTCGAGGCAGTCGGCGAGGTGGCGGGCGGTGCGGGCGAGGATCTGCATGTACGTCACGGCCGTCCACGGCTGCGGGCCGGGCGACGCGGCCAAGTCGCTTTCGACGCGGGTGATCACACAGTTCCAGCGGTGCCAGGCCACCGTGGTGCGCTCCAGGGCGTCGCGGCGTGCCTCGGCGTCGGAGCGCATTTCCTCCAGGTGTCCGCGGAGCGTGGTGGTCAGGTCGCGTACCTCGCGCATCGGCGGGAGGGCGGTCCGCTCTTGGAGGGCGCGGCGGACGGTCGCCCGGATCGTGGTCAGGTCCAGGGGCGGGGTGTCACCGGTGAGCATGGGGTCGACCTCGGCGGGGCGGGGGTGGGTCACGGGTCCTCCCGGGACGGCGGGCGGGAACGACGGCGCGGCCGGGCCCCGACGGGGGCGGGGTCCGGCCGCGCCGGCACCACCCGGGAGGGCGGGTTAGGTCCGCCGGAGCCCCGGGTGGTGCCGACTCCCAGATAACGGCGGGAGCGGGTGGGGCGGAAGGGCGGAAAGCCAGGTTCGTGCGTGCAGGGCACCGGGCGAATTGACCTCGGCTTTATCTGATGAGGGGTGGGCTCCGGTCCTACGGTGAAGGGGTGAAGGCGCCCAATGCCCCGCTGGCGGACTGGCTGGCCCAGGTGGGTATGTCGCAGGTGGAGTTAGCCGACGCGGTCAACGATCGGATGCAGGCGACGGGCGGGCGCGGGGGCGTGACGGACCGGACGGTGCGCCGGTGGCTGTCCGGCGAAGTCCGCAGCCCGCAGGCGAGGCAGGCGCGGGCCTTGGCCGAGGTCGCCGAACGGCCGTTGAGCGCCCTCGGGTTCGTGCCGCGTCGGCGCCGGGTGCAGGAGGTGATGGACCCCGTGAAACGTCGACAATTCGTGATCACGACGGGCGTGGTGACGGCCGTCTCCGTCGCCGGGGTTGGTCCGGCCGCGGCTGGTGGCGCTCCGGCCGTGCCCGCGGCGCGGGGGCCGCGGCCGCGGGTGGGAATGAGCGACGTCGACCGGCTGACGGCCCGGCTGGCGGATTTGGTGGCGGCGGACGACCGGTTCGGCGGTACCGCTCGCCTGGAGGCCCGCGCCGTCGCCCTGGCCCAGCAGGCGCTGGCCCTCCAGGAGCACGCCACTGTGTCCACCCGTGTGAGGAACCGGCTCTATGCCCTGGCAGCCAGCTTCACCTCGTCCGCCCTGTGGGTGGCCACGGACGGCGGCCGGCTGGAGGCCGCGCAGCGCCACCGCGACCGCGCGGTGATGCTCGCTGGCCTCTCCGGCGACGGCGCCGAGATGTTCCGGGCATGGGGGCACGCCGCCGCCCTGGCCCGGCACTTGGGGTGCCCCGGGGACGCCCTGGCCGCGGACGACGCCGCCCGCAGCGTCGCGATCACCCGCCGCGACCCGCTGTTCGCCTCACTCGTCCACGCCCGCACCGCCGTCCACCACGCCGACACCGGTGCCACCACCGCCGCCCTGCGCAGCCTCGGCCACGCCGAGGACTCCCTGACCCGCGCGCAGCCGGCGCCGCGGCCGCCGTGGGTCGCCTTCTACGACGCCGCGGAGCTGGAGCTGTTGGCCGCCACCGCGCACGGTGCGTTGGGCCGGTGGGCGGACGCCGAGGCCCACGCCCGTGCCGCCCTGGCCCAGCTGCGCCCCCACCTGCTGCGCAACGCCGCGCTGACCCGCGCTCACCTGGCCCGCGCCCAGCTCGAACAGGGCGCCCTCGAAGAGGCGGTGGCGACGGCGGGCGCGGTGCCGCCGGCGGCTCGCCACGGACGCACCGGCCGACTCCTGGAGACGTTCTCCGCCCGGCTGGAGTCCCTGGCGCCGGGCACGCCCGAGGCCCGCGCCTGGGCCGCCGACACCCGACAGAAGGGCCGCGCATGAGCGTGGAGATAAAGAGCTATACCGATGTGAAGGCCGTCCGGGAGACGCTGCTGGAGGTGTTCGCCGACGTCTACGCGGCCGAGGCCGACGCGTTCCACTCCGTCGACCGGTTCGCCGAACGGCTGGACATGCACGCCTCCCGGCCCGGTTGGGAGGCCGTCGTGGCCTACGACGGGCGGGAGCCGGCGGGGTTCGCGTACGGCGTCCCGCTCGCCGCCGGCGGCCGGTGGTGGAGCCACATGATCACCCCGCTCCCCGACGGCTACGACCGGGAGGACGGTCGGCGCACCCTGGCCTTCAACGAGCTCATGATCCGTCAGCCGTGGCGCGGTACCGGTCTGTCCACCCGCCTCCACGACGCGCTGCTGTCGGGGCGGACGGAGGAGAGGGTGACACTGCTGGTGGACCCTAAGCACCCGGGGGTGGTGAAGCTGTACCGCTCCTGGGGATACGAGGAAGTGGGATCGCAACGCCCGTTCCCCGACAGCCCCGTCTTCCTCTGCATGACCCGCCCGCTGCGCCTGGACAGCGAAGCCGGCGCCTGAGACGACCGCATGGTGAAGGACCGCACGCAGGTGCGGTCCTTCACCATGCCTGCGCGACGAGTTCTGATCTTAGGGAAGGTCGTTGCGCTCCAGGGAGAAGAAGAGGGTGTTCGCGCGTGTCAGGAGCGGGTCGGCCTTCTCGGCCTCGGCGCGCACCAGTTGGTACATGTCGTGGCGGGTGGCGCCGGGCGGGGGCGTGAGGGTGCCGGAGAGGGTGTAGGAGACGGCGGTGGCTCCGGACAGGCTGGAGGCCGGGGTCTCCAGAGTGATCACGAAGTGGTGGCTGCCCTGGGCCTGCTGGCGGGATGTCACCGGATCTCCCAGGTGTCGCCGGTCTTGCGGAGGGTGCCGGCGCCGGGGGTGGTGAGTCGGCCCGTGGTGGGGCCGAGGCCGAGCGCGTCGATCTCAGAGAGGAGCGCGGCGACCTGGACGGCCCGGTCGCGGGCCTGCCGCTCGCGGTCGGCGTACTCAACGGGGGGCCCGGTGAACATCGGTCTCTCCTGTCTGCGGTGGCCTCGGTGGGGCGGGGCCTGATGATCGGCCGTACAGCCCATCTTGATGTCGACTCACTCGACATGTCGAGTGAGTCGACATGACTTGTCCGGAAGTCGCGTCCGGCGCGTTGAGGGCGTCCACTCCTCGGACCGGCGATCGCCGCAGATGGGCCGCGGTTTCGGGGTGTCGGCCCGGTGTGCGTCGAGAAGAGGCCGGGGTTTTCTTCCAGCCGAGTTGTGTCGAGTGACTCGACATGTCGAACGACTCGACATGAGGATGGGGTCATGAACACCGACGACAACACCGCCGACGCCCTCTCCGGCCGGACCCGGGCCCTGCTGGACCTGGGGGGCTGGCCGGTCCGCCGCGACCGTCTCGCCGCGGAGCGCGTCGCCCTGGTGGTGGCCGCGTGGCAGGCCGGCGCCCGCAACGTCGCAGAGCTGGCGCGGGCGGCGGACGTCTCCCGGGACGTGATCTATGACGACTTGCGCAGGTCCGGCATCAACCCGAGCGACCCCCAGACGAAGAAGGAGTCCGTCATGCCCGCAACGACTCAGCAGGTGAGCGCCCGCCGCCGACTGCTCCAGCAGGTGAAGACCCTGCTCGACAGCGACCGCGGCCTGGGCGCGCTGGTGGAGTTCAACGGCCGGCCCGACCTCGGCGACACCGAGAAGGCCGTCCAGATGGCATGGTCGCGGGCCCTGGTGGCCCTGCACGGTCGGGATCGCGCCGCCAGGGTCTACAGCGGCTACGCCCGCGACCGGCAGCGCGACGTGGCCCGTTCCGGGCTCACGCTCACCTCGTGGGACTCCCTCGTCCTGGACACCAAACCCGTGGGCGACTGGACCCGCGACATCCACGGGTTCCTGTGCGTCGTCTGCGGCGGCACCTTCCCCTCCGTGCTCATCGAAGGTCTCGACCCCGCGTGCCAGCGGTGCGCCCGTGAGAACACGGAGTCCCCGGAGGAGGCCGCGCCGCTGTGGCGCGCGTACAGCCACCACGCCTTCGTGTTCCCCGGCGCGCTGCGGGAGGAATTGCCCAAGGGGGAGAGCACCGTCACCGTGCGTTTCGACACCGAGGAGCACCGGGAGTACACCACCGGTGACGTCGGCTTGTTCTTCTCCGACGTCACCAGCCTGCCGGGGTACGTGCAGCACTCCACCCAGGTGTTCGGCGAGAACCGCGACGCCCCCACCGCCGTCATCGAAGCGCACACCGAGCACGACGGCCGCGGGTTCGACATCACCGCCACGTTCACTTACGACCCGCTCCCCGAGGCCGGTGAGCCGCACCCGTACGGGTTCCGGTTCACCGCGGCCCGCCTGACGCCCACTCACCCGGCCCCCGGCGCCCCGGCGGAGTACACCGACGTCTACGCCATGCTCGACGCCCTGATCAACGGCCTGCACGGCGACGCCGGCACCACCACGAAGTAGCCGACCGACCGCCCCCGGTGCCGCGGCCTCGGGCCGCGGCACCGCCACACACGACCCCAACACCGCGGAGGACCCATGTGGGACGCGATCATCGCCGTTGCCGGCACGCTCCTGGGCGGCATCGTCACCGGCACGCTCCAGCACCGCCACGCCGCCGCCGCGCGCGCCGAGGACCGGGCCGAGGCCCGCCGCCAGTCCGTGACCGACGCCGTGGCCACCGTGGCCGCGGCGCTGGCCGCCCACCGCCGCGCCATGTGGGTCCGCGAAGACGCCCGTCTCCGGGGCGCCCCGGAGGCCGAGGTCACAGCCGCCCGCGCCGAGTCCCACATCACCCGCGCGGCGATCACCGCCCCGCTCACCCGCCTTGCCGTTCTCGCACCGCAGCTTGCCGACGCCGCCCAGGACGCCGCCCACACCACGTACGCGCTGCGCGCCGCCCCCGACGCCCAGACCCTCAGCGCCCGACGAGAATCCGCGCTCACCGCCGCCGACCACCTCGTTGCCACCGCCGGCCGGATACTGGCCGCCCTGTAACCGACCACCCTTCCACTGGCGCAGCCCTCCCGGCTGCGGCACCAGCACGTAGGCGGGCGCAGCGGTACGCAGACACGGAATCGCAGTTGACCTGCGGTGATGACTACGCTGACGGGGTGGACGAGGAGGTAGAGCAGGAGGGCCGACGCCCGCACGTGCTGGTGTTCCTGCCCGACGGGCAGACGGTGGAGGCCGCCGTCCTGCGCCGGCGGCGGGACCGCGCCGGGCGCTGGTGGTACGACTGCGCCCTTGAGGTACCGGACCGCATCGACCTTCCCCACGGCCCCCGCCCCACGTCCAGGCGATCGAGTTCTCCGCGCTCTACCCCGACCACGTCGCCCCGTTGACCGGGGAGGACTACAGCGTGCTCGATCCGCCCCGCCGGCCGAACGGAAGCGGTGGCGGATCGAACGACCGGTGGGCAGCGGGCGGACTACGTCATCCACCGGGCCGACTGCGCCTCCGGCACCCACTCACCCGTCCTGGCTACCGACCAGGAGGCGCTCCAGCTCTTGGCCGGGCCGGACGAAACGCTGACATGCGCGGTCTGCAAGCCCGAGGCCCTGCTACGCCACTACGGAGCCTGACCGCTGATGTGACGGTGGGAAAGCAGCGCAGTCTGCTCGCGCCGGGGTACGTTGGAGTGTGACACCGGCGAGGCAGCCGGAGGTCACGGGTCCGTCGGTCGGCGGACGCGGCGGAGCCCACCACCGGGGGCACGGTGGCGGACTCCTGGAAGAACCACCTGCTGTGGGGTCCCTCGCCAATACGTCTGGCGAGGGGCTACAGCGTGTGCCTCACCTCCAGCCACCACCGGAGGACCGCGACGGCGGCGGCGCCCAAGGGCGGAGCCACCCAGCGGTAGATCCGGTAGAGCCGGGCCCGCAGATGAGGCCAGTTCTTCTTCTTGCGATGGCGCACGTGCTGCGCCTTTCTCCCGGGGTGGGCAGTCGCCCACCGGTCATCCCTCTCGCGGAGGGCTGACCATGGGCGCGGCCACCCGGGTGGCCCCCGGGGTGGCCGCGCCCCAAACAGCCCCCGTGGGGTGGCTGACCGTTGCGGGCGCCCCGGAGAGACCGGCGTCACGTCGTCATCACGCGGGAGCATAGCCGTGATCCGCATCACTCCGCGGTGGAACGGGCGACGGGCGACCGACGGCGGCCACCGTCGTTGGACTGGGCATGACGGCCTCCTCCACCGGCGCGCACCAACTGGCGCTTCCCGCGGTCTCGGCCGGCGGCCGACGCCGCGTCACCCACATCACCGCCCGACTCCTCGGCGCTCTCACCCCTCACGTGCGGGCCGGCTGCGCGGCCGAGCGCGCCGCGGCCCTGGCCTCCCTGGTGGCCCTGGTGACGGACGTCGACGCCGAGGGCCAGGGCGTCGCCGAGCCCCATCTCACCGGCGGCGCGGCGATCGACTGCGCGATCGTGCCGGCGCTCGGCGAGGGGGTCCGGCTCCACCCGCTCGCCGGCGGCGGCATGCTCGCCGCGTTCGCGGACGAGAGTGCGCTCACCCTGACCTGAGTGCCTGTCGGCGGACCCTCGGCAAGCGGGACCAGCGGTCGGTGGCGCCCGACGGGTGCGAAAGGATGGAGGGATGACCACACCGTCCCGCGCCCTGGGGCAGGGAGTCGCCTCCCTCATCCCCGCGCCCGCCGACTCCCTCTCGGCCGCGGCCCGAGCCCGCGCCGCCCTGGCCGCCGTCCAGACCGCGAGCATCCCGATCGTCGTCCTGGACGGCGTGGCCGCGCTCCTGGAGGAGCTGGAGCACAGCACGGAGGACGAGGAGATCCGCGACGCCGCCCGAGACGCCACGGCCTACCTTCGCCGCGCGGCATCCTGACACCCCGCGAAGCCAGGCGCGTTCGGTCTAGGCTCCGGCCATGCCGATTTGTGGAGTGGCCGACCCCAAGCGGGCGGTGCTGTGTGAGCGCGTCTCGATGCACGACGGCGACCACCAGGCCGATGAACGGGCCTGGCCGCGCACCGAGTGCTGGGCCCTACGCCTCCCGGCCTCGCGCTCAGGTGCGTACAGGACCTGGGACACGACGGCTCGCACGTCGGTACCGCCTGGCGTTCCACCGGGCCGACACAGAGCCGGAGGCGGTGCGGATCGAGTGGGGCGCCCACGGCGTCACCTGGCTGTCCGGCGAGCCGCTTCCCCGGCCGGCCTGGACTCCGAATCCCCTCGCGTCGACCGGCCCGTAGGCGGTCACCTGCGCAGACCACCCGATCCGCCTCCACCGCACCCTGGCGAGCCCTGGGCCGGTAGCCGGTTGATCACGATGGCCAGAGGGCCCGTACCCATATCCCGGGTACGGGCCCTCTGGCGTATCCAGAATCTCAAAGGCTCTTTCAGCAAACAGCATGCGGAAACAGCATGCAGATTGGTAGGGTTGGGCCATGACGACCTTGAGCACGGAAGCGCTGCTGCGCCTCACGGTCGCGGCCCTGATGGCCCACACCGGAGAACGCCAGATCGACCTGGCCGCCGGCGTCGGACTCTCTCAGACCCAGGTCAGCCGCAAACAGAAGGGCTGATGCACTGGTCCCTGGACGACGTCGACCGACTGGCCGCGCACTACGGCATGCCGGTCCTCGACCTCCTGGCCGGCCCGACCCACGCCGCCGCCACCCTCCCCCAGGACCGCACGACGGGAGCCGGCCGCGCCGGCGTGCAGACCTCCCTGCCCCTCCCCAACCTCCTACTCCGGCCCCGGCCCCGGCGGCGCCGGCCCAACCCGAGCGACCGCCGAGGCGACTGGCGCGCCGCCCGCCTCCGCAGCCGCCGAGACACCCACTCCCAACCCGGACACCACCGTCCCGCCGGCCGCGGACACCACCCACAACACCCCGCAGCACCCCACCGACGAACGCCCCGCAGCCAGCGCCGGAACCCGCGCCGCCCGCCGCCCGGCCGGCCCGGCCGCCGGACGGGACGAGCTGGTCGACGCGATCGCACAATCGGCGGCGGACGCACTGATCGCAGCGGAGGGGGACGCGGAAGCGGCCCAGGCCGCCCTGATCAAGCGTGCGATCCCCGACGTCATGGACCTCTTTCGTCGGTCCCGTATCGGTGGCCGATACGAGCACTCGGAGTTCCCGCCCACCGCCGACATCCTCAAGAAGCGGTCCCAGAAGGGCGCGGACGACATCTGGGAAGGCCGGCCGAAGTGGCGCAACACCGCGTGGCTCAAGGCGGCCCGGGTCGCCGCAGAGCCCGTCACGGTGCACGTCCTGGACGTCAACGCCGCCTACCTCAGCGCCATGACCACCCACCTGCCGATCGGTCAGCTCCAGCACGACACATCCGGCGTCCACAACACCAAGCGCGCCGGCGTCCACCGGATCGAACCGCCGGCGTGGGACCGCGCCGACCTCCCCAACCCCCTCGGCGCCCGCCAGGAGCCCGGCCCGCTGTGGGTCACGGAACCGACGCTCCGTCTGCTGCTGCGCTGCGCACGGGAAGAGCTGTGCGACGCCCCGGTCATCCTGGAGTCCTGGACGTCCGGCAGCACCGAGGCACTTTTGAAGAAATTCCGGGAAGGGCTCCGGGACGCTCGTAAAGAGGCCATCGATAATAAAGACGAACTGACCCTTGAATACGTGAAATCCATGTATTCTAAGTTCGTGTCCACCATCGGCGAGTCCACATGAACCGGGAAATCCGCCGCCCCGACTGGATGCACATCATCCGCTCTCAGGCATTCGCCAACCTGTGGCTGAAAGCCGTAAGGCGAGCGCGGCCGGACTCACCATTGTGGAAATGTCTGGAACTGACGAACTCCAAGTCGTCGGCGACTGGCGGACGGTGTTCCCCGAAGCCGGGGGCTTGCGGAAATGAAGGAAAAGAAGGACAAAACCTACATCCTCGGGGGCAGTAAATGGCCGGTCGATGGAACCAGTTCGGCTTCTACGGCGCCCAGGGCCTGGCCGGGAAAGACGCCCTGTCACAGCAGCTCCAGGAGCTGGTGCGCGCCGGCGGCATCAAGAGCCCGTGGACAGCCCGCGCGGCCTGGCCGCCCGCCTGCGCTACCTCGACAGCCCCCGCGGCCGAGAGGCCCTGCGAGAGGCCGGCATCAAGGCCCGCCCCAGCGTCGTCAAGGCGTGGCGAGAAGGTAATCGCCAACCCCGCGCCGCCACCTCGACCGCATCCAGCACGCCTACCTCGAACACCGCGCCGCCAACCTCGTCCGTAGCGGCGCACTCGCACGCCACCTCGACAACAACGGCCGGGGAACCCGAGTTGAGATTTACCCGGTCGACCAGCGACACGTGCAAGAGGGCGAAAGCGCGACATCCCCCAGCGCAGCATCACCGTTCGCTATGTCTGGGAAGACATGGTAAATGCCTGGGCGGCCGGAGATGAGGGGACGCTGGATGAAATTTGGGACGACATCATCTGTGACCTGGATTCCGAGTACGACGCCTACACCTACGTAAGCGCCGTGGGATTCGCGTAACCCCAACCGTAGCGCCGGTCGCGCCCGCCTTTCTGGGCTGGGTGTGACCGGCGCTTTCGTATGCGTTTTGGCTATCGGCTTTGGGTTCCTTGTTGGGTTTTGGTATTCGGTTTTTGCATTTGGGGTGGGGTTGGTTCGGTGGGGGTTGGGTGGGGGGTTTTGGGTTCTGATGGTGTGTCAGGTTGGGGGTGGGGTGGTGTTGAGGGTCTGTGTGCGGAAGTGTGCGGCTGGCGGGTTTCGGTGGGAGCGCTCGGGTGTCGGTTGGGGTGTTTTGGCTGGTCAGGGGGCTGTTGTGGGTGGTGGTGGGGTGGTCTGCTGGGTGGGTCGGGGAGCCGGCCGGGGCGTGGTGCGGTGGTCGGGTGCCCTCGGCTGGCTCTTCGGTGGGTGCGGGAGGGTGTGAGAGGTGTAGACCAGTAGCCGGGGGGTTTCTGTCGGGGTGTCAGGTGGTGTGGGGTGTGGGGTGGGTTGACGGTGGTCGGTGGTGGGTGCAGACTGTAATGGTCGGGAGCGCGTCAGGGTTCCTGGTGGTCGAGCCGGCCGGAGGCCGGCCCCTGGTGGTCGACCGCCGCCGAAGGTGGCGGGCCCCTCGCTCGGACCCGCACACGCGCAGCAACTTCGCAGGCTAGAAGGGTAGTTGGAGGAGGAGCCGGTCGAGCCCGGCCGGGAAGAGAAGGCCGAGACCCCCCTCCCCGTAGCCAGCCCGTCCGCAACGCCGGCAACGGCGCCGCACCACCCCGCCGTCACCGAAGGTGACGGCCCGGCCCGGCACTCGACTGGGCGGTGCGGAGCACCGCGGGCCCGCTTGACGGGCCGAAGACCGTCGCGTCGT